>DASCOC010000077.1:0-9349 GCA_036011805.1 Rhodospirillales bacterium | reverse complement strand
CAACGGCTTGCCCGGTCCCGAAAACCTGACCGCGAGGCGAAACACCAGCGGATTAGCGAGAACCCCTGCCCGCTTCAAATCGCGGGCAATGGCATTGATGCTGGCGCCGCGTTCGATGATGACGGTTCTTTCGGTGGGCAACGGGCCCGGCTGTTTGAACTGGGCATTCCCCCAATACACCGCACCGCCACCGGCCACGATCAGCACGGTCACGAAGAATAATAGAATTTTATGGGTGCCACCCATGGGCCAGCTTAACCGATAGCGGATTCTAGTCCACCGCCTTGAAAACAAGCGATGCGTTGGTGCCGCCGAAGCCGAAGGAATTGGACAACGCCGCCTTGATGGAGCGTTCCTTGGGCTGGTGGGGAACCAATTCGATGACGCCGTCGACCGAAGGATTGTCCAGGTTCAGGGTCGGCGGCGCCACCCCGTCACGCATGGCCAGAATCGAAAAGATCGCCTCAACCGCACCGGCGGCACCCAACAGATGCCCGATCGCCGATTTCGTCGACGACATAAAAATATTTTCGGCGGCCGCGCCGAACACTTTTTGAATGGCCCCGTATTCAATTTCATCGCCCAGCGGAGTCGAGGTGCCATGCGCATTGACGTAATCGATGTCTTCGGGATTGAGGCCCGCGCGCTTCAACGCCGCCGACATGCAGCGCTGGGCGCCGTTGCCATCGGCGGCGGGAGCAGTGATGTGATGGGCGTCGCCGGACATTCCATAGCCGACGACCTCGGCCAGAATTTTGGCGCCGCGCGCTTTAGCGTGTTCCAGTTCCTCCAACACGACGACCCCGGATCCATCACCCATGACAAAACCGTCGCGGTCCTTGTCCCACGGCCGCGACGCCTTTTCGGGGGTGTCGTTAAAGTTGGTCGACAGCGCCCTGGCCGAACAGAACCCGGCCATGCCGAGGCGACAAATGGCGGCTTCGGCGCCACCGGCGATCATCACGTCGGCATCATCCAACATAATGATCCGGGCGGCGTCGCCGATGGCGTGCGCCCCGGTGGAACACGCCGTTACCACGGAATGATTGGGGCCCTTGAAACCGTATTTGATCGAAACATGGCCGGAGACCAGATTGATCAGGCAGGCGGGAATGAAAAACGGGCTGATCCGCCGCACTTTGCCGGTTTCGGCCATGACCGCGTTTTTGGCGATCTCATTCAGGCCGCCGATGCCTGAGCCGATCATCACACCGGTGCGGAACAGGTCATCTTCACCTTCCGGCGCCCAGTCTGAATCCGTTACCGCCTGGGTCGCCGCTGCCAGGCCGTAGACAATGAAATCATCTATACGGCGCTGTTCCTTCGTGCCGACCCAATCATCGACGCAAAAAAGACCATCGGCGGTATCACCGACAGGCACTTGGCCGCCAATCTTGGACGCTAGATCACTGGTATCAAAGGATTGAATGGAGCCGATACCGGACTTCCCGGCAAGCAGGCTTTTCCAGTTCTGTTCTACCCCGACGCCTAAAGAGGTTACGAGGCCCATTCCGGTAACGACCACACGTCTCATGGTTTCTCGCTAGTCGAAAACTAAAAGCAGCAAGAACACTTGCTGGGATAAGCAACCGGGACACCCCCGCCGGCCATCCGGCGGAACCCGATCAAACCTTTAAGAGCTTTGTGATTCGATAAAGGTTATAGCGTCTTTGATGGTCTGAATTTTCTCGGCTTCCTCGTCGGGAATTTCACAACCAAATTCTTCTTCGAAGGCCATGACCAATTCAACGGTATCCAGGCTATCGGCACCAAGATCATCGATGAAGCTGGTCCCTTCGGCGACCTTGGATTCATCAACGCCCAGGTGTTCAACAACGATCTTTTTAACGCGATCAGCGACGTCACTCATAGTCTTTATTCCTTGACAAATTTAATGGTGAAATTCGTTCCTTTGAGAGGATATCGGGCCACTCAGCCGTTCATTCGTGGGGAAAGTGCCGCTACGTAACACACTTTTTTTGCCTTGGCCAGTGGTCTCCTGAATTAAGAATTTTCCTATATCATCGCCATGCCGCCATTGACGTGCAGCGTCTGTCCGGTGACGTAAGACGCCTCGTCGCTGGCCAGATAAACACAGGCGCCGGCGATGTCATCGGGGTCACCCAATCTTGATGCGGGAATACGCCCGGTGATGGTTTCTTTTTGATCGTCGCTCAAGGCGTCGGTCATCGGCGTGGCGATGAACCCCGGCGCCACGCAGTTGACGGTAATGGACCGGCTCGCCACCTCCTGAGCCAGGGATTTGGACATCCCGATCATTGCCGCTTTCGACGCCGCGTAATTGGCTTGGCCCGGATTACCGGTAACCCCGACAATGGAAGTAATGGAAATAATCCGCCCCCAACGCTTTTTCATCATCGGGCGCAGGCACGCCTTTGACAGCCGAAAAGCCGCCGTCAGGTTGACTTCCAGAACTTGGCTCCAATCCTCGTCGGACATCCGCATAGCCAGTTGATCGCGGGTCAGGCCGGCGTTATTGATCAGGATATCGATCCCGCCCATGGCCGCCTCGGCGTCCTTGATAAGCCCTTCCGTGGCTTCGGACGAGGATAGGTCGGCGGGCAACGGATAGGCACCGTCGCCTAAGTCCTTGGCCAGCGCCTCAAGCGCGTCGACGCGTGTGCCGGACAGCCCGACACGGGCGCCGCTGGCATGAAAAGCGCGGGCAATGGCACCGCCGATGCCGCCCGACGCCCCGGTGATCAATGCGCATTTTTCGCTCAGATCAAACATGGCAGTCATCTTATAGCCCTTTTAGAAATTCTTCGATGGTGTCCGGGGTGCCGACGGAAACGGCATTGAGTTCCTTGTCGATCCGCCGCGTCAGACCCGCCAACACCTTGCCGCCGCCGACCTCAACCAAGCTATCGACGCCTTCATTTTTCATTGTAAGCACACATTCACGCCAACGCACCATGCCGGTGACCTGATCGACCAAAAGCGAGCGGATGTCCGCCGGGTCGGCAACCACGTCGGCGGTAACGTTGGCGATCAGCGGCACCGACACCGGTTGCATGGTCACCGCGGCCAGGGCCTCGGCCATGACCTCGGCGGCGGGCGCCATCAAAGAGCAATGAAAGGGCGCCGAGACCGGCAACAGGATCGCCCGCTTGGCGCCTTTTTCCTTGGCGATTTCGATGGCTCGCTCAACCGCGGCGGTATCGCCGGAAACCACCACCTGGCCCGGTGCATTATCGTTGGCGGCGGCACAAACACCGTCCTGGGACGCATCAGCGGCGATCGCCAACACATCATCAAGGTCGAGCCCCATCAGTGCCGCCATGGCGCCCTGGCCGACGGGAACCGCCTCTTGCATGGCGCGGCCACGGGTTTTCAATAATCCAGCAGTATCGGTAATGGAAAAACACCCGGCGGCGGCCAGCGCCGAATATTCCCCCAGGGAATGGCCGGAAACGAATGACGCCGTGGCGGACAGGTCAATCCCGCCCTCGGTCTTCAGCACCTGCATCACCGCCATGCTGACGGCCATGATTGCCGGTTGCGCGTTTTCGGTCAGCACCAAATCTTCGTCGGGGCCTTCGAACATCAACCGGGACAGGTTCTGGCCCAGCGCCTCATCGATTTCCTCGAACACTTCGCGGGCGCAGGCAAAGGCCTCGGCCACGTCCCGCCCCATGCCAACGGCCTGGCTGCCTTGGCCGGGAAAAACAAACGCTCGCGTCATCAATGACCCCCTTTTAGAAACAATCCGAAACTGGCAGGTAAAGCGCCCCGGCGTGGCTGTCAAGCGTGACCATCAAAACGGAATGTTTCAGGCCTCCTTGCCCTTCGCCCTTTGTCTTAACCAGGGCGCTTTTCGGCGCTTGCGCCACCCCGGCAAACCTGTATAGTGCGCGCGCTTTAAATAGCTTCCTGCCGGGATGGTCCCGGCTATACCCGCCAAATTCTGGGGGTTGAGATAATCCAAAGGGAGAAGAATACCGTGCCTTTTTACGAGACCGTGCTTATCGCACGCCAAGACCTTACCCCGGCTCAAGCCGACGGCCTGGTCGAAACCTTCGAAAAAGTCATCACCGACCAGGGCGGCACCGTGCCGAAGAAAGAGTCCTGGGGTCTGCGGTCGATGGCGTACAAGATCAAGAAAAACCGCAAGGGCCATTACGCGCTGATGAATATCGACGCCACCGGCCCCGCCATTCAGGAGATGGAACGCCAAATGCACCTGCATGAGGACGTTCTGCGCCACCTGGTGACGCGGGTCGACGAGTTTGAGGAAGGACCGTCTGCCGTGCTTCGCGCCAAGGAACGCGGCGATGATCGTGGCCGCCGCGGCGATTCCGACGGTGACAGGGGCTTTTCCAAATCCGACGACAAGCCCAAGGTCGAGTCTAAAGCGGACGCCCCCAAGGCCGATGACGCCAAGGCTGAAGATGCTAAGGCCGATGACGCTAAGGCCGATGACGCTAAGGCCGATGATGCTAAGGCCGATGACGTTAAGGCCGATGACGCCGAGACCAAAGACGAAGGAGATAAAAAATGACCCCTCCTTATGGTGGACCCTCTCGGGGCGGACCCGGCGCTGGTGGCATGGGAGCCGGTGGACCCGGTGGCAAGCGGCCGTCGTTTTTCCGTCGCCGCAAGTCCTGCCCGTTTTCAGGACCGAACGCGCCGAAAATCGATTATAAGGACGCCAAGCTGCTGTCCCGGTATATTTCGGAACGGGGCAAGATCGTGCCCAGCCGCATTACCGCCGTTTCGGCCAAAAAACAGCGTGAATTGGCCAGGGTGATCAAAAAAGCCCGTTTCCTGGCATTGATTCCCTACCTCATCAAGTAAGCCGCTCCGGGATATTACAGGGATAAAACCATGCCCAAGGAAACGCTGATCGCCATTGGCGCCGGCGTTTTAAGTGCTTTCGCCGCAACGGCTTTCCTAAGCCGGGCGCCGGGTGCACTGATGCTGGTCTATTTCGCTGATCTGCCGTTGTTCATGGCCGGATTTGGCCTTGGCCCCCAGGCCATGGTCATCAGCAGCGCCGTCGGCTTTATGGCCACGGGTTTGATCGGCGGTGGCATAGCGGCCGGTATTTTCGGCATGACCCAGGCACTCCCGGCATGGTTGGTGGTTCGCCAATATCTGCTACAGCGATCTCTGGGAAGCCCCAGGGCCGCAGACGCCGCGGACACCGGGGGGGGCGCCGTCGAATGGTTCCCTGTCGGCGACATTCTTTGCTGGCTAACGATGCTGGCTGCCGCCGCATTAGTGGCGGGAACGGTGGCCAGTCTGAGCAGCGGAGAAGGCTTGTCGGTTATGGTTTCAACCAACCTGGAAAATCTGTTGCAGGCCATGGCGCCACAATGGGAACCCGGCCATCGGGCCACGATGGTGGGGATTATAACACCCATGTTTCCCGGCGCCATCGGCGTTTCCTGGATGGTCATGACCGTCATCAACGCGACCTTGGCGCAGGGGTTATTGGTCAAGTGGGGAAACGCCCTGCGGCCGACCCCGGCCTATGTCGACCTGCAGCTTCCGCAATGGATATCGTGGCCGATGATCGCCGCCGCGCTATTGGCATTGATGGGATCGGGGGAAATGGAGTATACCGGCCGCAACCTGGCAATGATCATGGCCGTTCCGTTCTTTTTTTTAGGGTTGGCCGTGGTTCACACCTGGGCCAGGCGGACGGCCCACACCACCATGGTGCTGGTGGCGTTCTACGTGATCCTGGTGATGTCGGGTTGGGCGACATTGTTCGTCGCCGGAATTGGCATTATTGAACTTTGGAGCGGGCTTCGCCGGTATATGGGTGGGCCCTCAAACGATAACGATTAACCTCCGGGCAGCGCCCGGAACAGAAACCCCATACGGGGATTAAGGAGCCAACACAATGGAAGTCATTTTACTGGAACGGATCGACAAGCTCGGCCAAATGGGCGATGTGGTCAACGTCAAGTCGGGGTATGCCCGCAATTTTCTTTTGCCCCAGAAAAAGGCGCTGCGCGCCACCGATGCCAACAAGCAGCATTTCGAGGCCGAGCGCGCCCAGTTGGAAGCTTCCAATCTGGAGCACCGCACCGACGCCGAAAAACTGGGTAAGAAGCTGGATGGACTAAGCGTCACCATGATCCGGCAAGCCGGTGAAGCCGGACAGCTCTACGGCTCCGTCAATGCCAGGGATATCGCAAACGGCGTCACCGAAGCCGGATTCACCGTTACCCGACAACAGGTCGAATTGGCCCATCCGATCAAGAACCTTGGCCTTTTCGACGTCAAGGTGACCTTGCATCCGGAAGTCCAGGTAACGGTTGTCGCCAATGTCGCCCGTTCCGAGGCTGAAGCCAAAACCCAGACCAAGACCGGCAAGGCCGTTGTCAGTACCGAGGAAGAAGAGACGCAAGCCGCTGCCGCTGCCGCCGCCGAAGCCGCCGAAACCGAAGCCGAGCCCAAGGCCAAGAAAAAGGCTAAGCCCGCCGAAATCGGTGAGGAGGAAGCCAAGGCCGTCGAGGAAGCCGCCGATGAAGCGGTTGTCGAACAGGCCGAGGAAATCTTCGAGGAAGGCGCCGCGCCTCAGCCGGAACCGGAAGCAGAAGCCGGGGACGAGGCCGCCGGTAAAGCTGAAGACGAAGCCGGGGACAAAACCGAATAACTCCGAACTTCATATTTAATATGGCCTAATGGCCGAGACGGCGTGCCCTTAACCGGCGCGCCGTTTTTGTTTTGAAGGGGGCGGCTTATACACAGAAAACCACCTTTATCCCCGTAATTCTTACTAGCCCGTCTCCCTCATTTTCCCTAGCTTCGAGCGATGGCAACGACGACGGCAACAACCCCCAATGATAACGGCCCTGGGGCCGATCATTCCGATGATGGGCAAGGCTCACATCCATTTCGGACCATGCCGCACAACCCGGAGGCCGAAAAAAGCCTTCTCGGCGCCATTTTCGTCAACAACCGGGCGTACGAGACGGTATCGGAATTCCTCAAACCCGAACATTTCGCCTATCCCCAGCACGGCCGCATTTACGAGGCCTGCACCAAGCTGATCGAACGCGGCCAGATCGCCGACCCGATCACCCTGAAACGGTATTTCGAAGCTGACGAGAATCTGGCCGATATCGGCGGCCCGGCCTATCTGGCGGAATTGGCGGGTTCGGCGGTAACGGTGATCAACGCCGGCGAATACGGGCACCTGGTCTATGACCTGTTTCTCAAGCGCGAGCTGATTGCCTTGGGCGAAGATGTGGTCAACAACGCCTATGGCGGCGAGGTCGATGAATCGGCGACCGCCCAGATCGAAAACGCCGAACAAGGCCTCTATGACTTGGCCACCTCAGGCGAATACGAAGGCGGCTTCCAGGCGTTCAAAGAATCGGTGATCGCCGCCATCGACATCGCCACCGTGGCGCATAACCGCGAAGGCGGGCTGGCCGGCGTCGGTACCGGGTTCCGCGATCTGGACTCGCTGTTGGGCGGCTTGCATTCGTCTGACCTGTTGATCCTGGCCGGACGCCCCGGCATGGGCAAAACCGCACTCGCCACCAACATCGCTTATAACGCGGCCTATACCTATCAACATTCTGAAGGCCGCGAAGGCGCCGTGGTCGGATTCTTTTCCCTGGAAATGTCGGCCGAACAGTTGGCCAGCCGCATCCTTTCCGAACAGTCGGATATCTCGTCCGACCGCATGCGCAAAGGCGAACTGGCAAACGAGGAATTCAACCGCCTTTCGGCCGCCTCGATGACGCTTCATCAAATCCCGATTTTTATCGACGACACCCCGGCATTAACGGTCAGCGCCCTTCGCACCCGCGCCCGGCGATTGAAGCGCCAGCATAACCTGGGGCTCATCGTCGTCGATTACCTGCAATTGATCTCCGGGTCCGGGACGTCCCGCAACGATGGCCGGGTGCAGGAGGTGTCCGAAATCACCCGCGGGCTCAAGACCCTGGCCAAGGAATTGGAGGTTCCGGTGCTGGCGCTGTCGCAGCTATCGCGGGCCGTCGAGCAACGCGAACCGCCCCGCCCGCAGCTGTCCGACCTTCGTGAATCGGGGTCCATCGAACAGGATGCCGATGTCGTCGCCTTCATCTATCGCGAGGAATATTACCTGGAACGCAAGAAACCCGGCCACCGCGGAGACGAGGACGAGGGCAAGTACGAGGAACGGATGAGGAAATGGGAAGAAAATAAGGAGAAGGTGGCGAACCTGGCGGATATTATCGTCGCCAAGCAGCGCCACGGCCCCATCGGCGACGTGCCCATGCGCTTCACCGGCGCCTTTACCCGCTTCAGCGATCTGGACCTCCACCACATTTCTGAAGATTGACATCGGGGGTCAGCCATGCCCACCGTCCCCGCTACCATTTCAGACACTCATGCCGGCGTCATCCTGACCATCGACCTGGATGCCATCGTCGCCAATTACCGGCTGCTTGCCAATCGGCTTTCCGGCGCTTCGATGAGCGCCGTGGTCAAGGCCGACGGCTACGGCCTGGGCGCCGGGCCGGTGGCGGTGGCACTGGCCGGGGCCGGGTGCAGGGTTTTCTATGTCGCCCATATCGAAGAAGGCATCCGCCTCCGCCAAG
Source organism: Rhodospirillales bacterium (assembly GCA_036011805.1). Taxonomy (GTDB): domain Bacteria; phylum Pseudomonadota; class Alphaproteobacteria; order Rhodospirillales; family Casp-alpha2; genus Casp-alpha2. The sequence goes on along the minus strand of DASCOC010000077.1, from coordinate 779 downwards.
CCCTCAACGATACCGGCAATAGCAACTTCGTTCAGGCCGAAATCCACGTCCTGGGGGGTCTACTGCCCAACGCCGAGGACGCCTATGACGCCAGCCGCCTGATCCCGGTGCTGGGCAGCCTGGACGAAATCCATAATTGGAAAAGCTATTGCCAACGGCTCGAACGACCGCTCCCCTGCGACATCCACGCCGATACGGGAATGGCGCGCTTGGGCCTGCCGCCTGATGAAGTCGAAAAGCTGGTGGAGGAACCCAGCCGCCTCGATAACCTTAATATCCTCACCGTCATCAGCCATCTGGCCTGCGCCGATGAACCGGACAACCCCAAGAACGCCGAACAATTGAACGCCTTCCGGGAACTCCGCCGGCATCTTCCCCAGGGCCTGGCCAGTTTCGCCAACTCGTCAGGAATTTTCTTAGGGCCCGATTATCACTTCGATCAGGCCCGTCCTGGGGCCGCCCTTTTCGGTGTCGCGCCGGTTCCCGGAGACCCCAATCCGATGGCACAAGTCGTTAAATTACAAGGGAAAATCGCCCAAGTGCGTGCCGTTGACACCCCCCAGACCGTTGGCTATGGTGCCAGCCATCGCATCGAGGGTCCGGGCCGGATCGCCACCGTGATGGTGGGGTACGCGGACGGTTATTTAAGGTCTCTCAGCAACAATGGGACCGGGTATATCGGGAATATTCCGGTACCGGTAGTGGGGCGCGTATCCATGGATCTCATTACCCTCGACGTCAGCGGCGTTCCCGAACACCTTTGCCCCGTCGGCGCCCTG
>DASCOC010000076.1:0-5928 GCA_036011805.1 Rhodospirillales bacterium | reverse complement strand
TTCTGACCCGCCTCCGTGGCCCCGATGACCACCAGGATGCATTGCTTTTCCTCTTCCATGCGGGCGCTGAAATAGATGCCGTCCACCCAGAAATAGACATAACGCTTGGCCGTCAGGTCGCGCCTTTGCCAGCGCTCCGCCTCAACCCCCCAGACCTCCTTCAGCCGGCCGATCTTGGATGCCGAAGACCCGGCGCTTGCGTCCCCAAGAGCGCCGCCAGCGCTTCCGAAAAGTCGCCGCTGGAGATGCCCTCCGGATACAGCCAGGGCAGGAGGTCTTCCAAGCTCTTGGTGCGGCGCGGATAGCGCGGCAGGATCGCCGACGTGAACCTGATGGCGCCGTCTCCCCGGTCCCGGACACGGGGCTGGCGCACACTCACCGGGCCGATCCCGGTCTGGATGGCGCGTTCCGGCAGATATCCATTGCGGACAACCCGGCGGCGGCCGGCGTCGTCAACCAGCACCGCATAGGCATCAAGAAACAAGGCGGCCTCGGCTTCAACGGCCTGGGCCAATAGCTTGCGCGCACCAGCTTGCAGGACTTCCGTCAACGGCTCTTCCTGAAAATCAGCTGGGTTCCGAAAGGCGATAACGGTATTCTCTTTCATGGCGTATCTTGGTGACTGTAACAATCACCAGGATACGCCGCCTTCATTTCAACGCCGTACACAAGATTCGGTTATAGCTCTCACGACTGAGAACGCCACCACTACCACGAGAGGAAGAAATACAATGGCTAGCATTCATTCCGCCGCACAAGCTGGAGACATTGGCCGACTAACCAAACTTCTCAGCAGTGGCGCCGACGTCAACGAAACCACCGAAGTGGGCCAAACGGCCCTCATGCTTGCGGCAGTCGTGGGGCATTGCGGTGTCGCCGATCTGCTTATCGACCGCGGCGCCGAGGTTGACGCAACCGAGGGCAAGGGCCAAACGGCCCTCATGCTTGCGGCAGGCGGGGGGCATCGCGATGTCGCCGAGCTGCTTATCGACCGGGGCGCCGAAATCAACGCGACCGTCGAAAAGGGCCTGACGGCCCTCATGGTTGCGGCGGAAAAGGGCCATCGCGATATCGCCGAGTTCCTTATCGACCGCGGTGCCGACGTCAACGCGATCGTCGAAATGGGCCTAACGGCCCTCATGTTTGCGGCAGACACGGGCCACCGCGATGTCGCCGAGTTGCTTCTCGACAGCGGCGCCGGGGTTGACGCAACCGACGACAAGGGCCTAACGGCCCTCATGTTTGCGGCAAACAAGGGCCACCGCGATCTCGCCGGGCTGCTTATCGACCGCGGCGCCGATGTCAACGCAACCACCGAAATGGGCCAAATGGCCCTCATGTTTGCGGCAATCGTGGGGCATCGCGATGTCGCCGAGCTGCTTATCGACCGGGGCGCCGACGTCAACGCGACCGTCGATATGGGCCTAACGGCCTTCATGATTGCGGCAGACAAGGGCCACCGCGATGTCGCCGAGTTGCTTATCGACCGCGGCGCCGACGTCAACGCAATCACCGATATGGGCCAAACGGCCCTCATGATTGCGGCAGGCGGGGGGCATCGCGATGTCGTTGTGCTGCTTATCGACCGCGGCGCCGACGTCAACGCGATCGCCATCCAAGAAGACCGGACGGCCCGCATGTTTGCGGCAGACAAGGGCCACGGCGATCTCGTCAAGCTGCTTGAGGAGGCGGCGCGGCGGCAAGATGTTTAAGTCATTCAATGCCGTCGACTGGCCTGCCCCCCAGAAATCTGTCCATGAGTTAGCAGCCCGTTTACGAAGTCGTCCTCCACTGATTAAATGGCATAATATTGTTTTATGGGGGACGGACCGATGGCGATGGGGCGACAGAGTGAACGGCAATGCGATTTGATGGTGACATGGTCTGATTTGCCGCGCTCTCCGGGTCACGTTTTCCATGACCGTCTTCAGCAGGCTCTGGTGGATGCCGGGTTCGACCGGTTTGTCGAGATGACGTGCAAGCCGTACTACTCGGAGAATATGGGCGCCAAGTCGGTTCCGCCTGGCCGGTATTTCCGCATGCACCTTGTGGGCTACTTCGAAGGGATCGACTCCGAGCACGGGCTCGAATGGCGGTGTTCCGGTTCGCTGTCGCTACGCGACTTCCTGCTCCTGGAGGTGGGCAAGCGTATGCCGGACCATTCGTGGCTCTCAAAGACGCGCGGCCGCCTTCCCTTTGGTTCTTCACCGATTACCGGGGAAACCGGCCCGCCTTGCCGAGAGGGTGCCTCCGCCGGCCGCTTTTCGTAAAGGACGCTTCGCGCCGCTGGCGCGGCGGCCTGAAGGCCGTCCTTGACAAAAAGCACCCGCCGAAGGCCTTGGGTATTCAGGCCGGCCCGGAAAAGTGGCCTCTTTCAGGCCTCCCAAAAAAGTAAGCCCCGCCTATTCTCTTGAGAGACCTTGCGGCCATTCTCCCGAGCCGACCTGGGATCCACGGGCCATCGTCCCCGGCGGCGCCCGAGGTTCGCCGAAGGCGACTGGCGAAGCCGGCTTGACCTTGAACGCCGCCGGGGACGATGGCACCCTCGCGGCAGGTCGGGCCGCACTTCCCCGGCAATCGGTGAAGAACCTTCCCTTTGAGGTCCATGGGCAAGTGTTCGGCTGGGCTCTGGCGCTGATTTCCGAGCACGGCTTGGTCCAGGGGGATTGGATCGGCGTTGACGCCTCGACCATGGAAGCGAACGCGGCGCTTCGCAATATCGTGCGCCGGGACACGGGAGATGGCTACCGGGACATGCCGCACCGGATGGCGGAAGAAAGCGGCATCAAGACGCCCTATTTCCACCTTCACCTCAGGAATATTCAGGTAACATCGGCAAAACACCGTGCACGCCGGTGCGAAAAGGCGTCAGGCTATCCTTCCGGTGTCATTCCGGACGGCGCCGAGCGCCGAGCCGGAATCCATTAACCTCTTGATAGTCCTGGATTCCCGCTTTCGCGGGAATGACGCGATAGGAAGGCGGGGAATTGGCGGGTCCACCATCTAGCATGAGTTCGCCCGGTGGTTTGCCAAGGTTACATATTCAGCAAATAACATGCTGTCGAATAAGCTGATCGCTTAGTGTACCCTGCTCTTATTGCCGCCTGGGCGCCATTTCCATCGACCATGTATTCACGGCAGAATTTCCTGCGCTTTACGTTCAGGGCCATGTTGTTTCCGTCACTTCCAGCGAGCGCCATCGCCAACGTCATCTTCGCGCTTCCGCTTTCCCTGGTCGGCTTTCCCACCTATCGGGAGCTTTCCACACAACATTCTGTGTAGGGAAGCCGTTTTAACCGCCGTAGAGAGCGTTTCACGCTATGTTGAGTGCAAAAAAAACCGCCAAGAAGGCCATAGATGCGTCCTGGCGGGCATCCGAGGGCACTAAGGGCGCCTCGCCGCCAATATTATTTTCGGCTTCTCCGCTTACAGGGATGGCGTGTTGGCAAGCACCATCGTTATTTCGCCTACCCCCTCGGGGGATCAAACTAACGGGTGAGCGGATCATTGCCCGTACCGACTCCTTCCATTCAGTTAGATTACCGAGACATCTCGGACGCACGCCCCCAGCCCCCCAAGAGGTGAAGGGGTAAAGCTGCAAGCTTAAACTTTTGGCCTATGGCTAAAAGGTCCGGGCAATGCGGAACCCGACGCTGTCGTCCCGGTCGTCGGCGAGGCACCTGTTGCGGTTGGCGGAGCGCAGGCCCCACGGATAGTTGACCCAGGAACCGCCGCGAAGAATGCGCTGGAGACAGAATTTCATACCCCCAACCATATCCGGATAAACGTCGATATACTTTTCGTATGCATCTTCCTTGTAACAGTCCGCACACCATTCCGTGACGTTCCCGTGCATCTCGTGCAGGCCAAACGCATTCGCCGGAAACCGTTCCACCATCATCGTCTTCTCACGATGCACACCCTCCCGGCCATCCCCATAAGTGTGTTTCCCATTATAGTTCGCCTGATCGGTACTGATCGTCTCGCCGAAATGGAACGGCGTCGTCGTTCCGGCACGGCAGGCGTATTCCCATTCCGCTTCCGTCGGCAGCCGATAATCGTGCCCCGTCTCCTTGCCAAGCCAACGGCAATAAGCAACAGTGTCATCCCAGCTCACGTCGATCACGGGCCGCCGGCCGCGGCCCCAGTTCTCGTCATCAGGGTTGCCCAGCCATGCTCCGCCGCTTGAAGGTTTGTGGCCATGGCCGCTTTCGCGAACGAAATAGTCGAACTCATCGAACGTCACCGCGCACTTGCCCAAAGCAAAGGGGACTGGGATCACAACCCGGTGCTGGGGGCCCTCATGTTTACGTCGGTCTTTCTCATCCTCGGGCGAGCCCATGAGGAATTCACCGGCTGGGATCACCACCATCTCCGGCGCGAAGGCCGTATCGCGGAACACCCGGCCAGGACTCGTGGCGTCCTCCTCGACCTTCCGCCGCGCCGCTTCCTCTTCTCCCTGCTCACTGTTTTTCATTAGTCTTCGCTTTCTCCCGTCTTTCCTTGGCGCGGGCGGATCTCCTTGACGACGCTGTCGTCGCCGACCGCAATCGTCGGTCCGCCTTGAGCGCCACCGCCATCAACGGCATTGCCGCAATATGGACAGAGGCCCTCCAATCCGGTTCCACGGGCTTCCCGCAATCCAGATATTCACGGGAAGGGGATATCGAAAACCCCTCTCAACAAAACTTTGCCGCACCTGGCCGGCAGGGTTCCCGTAATTTTGACATTGTTGTACCCGGCTCCCCCCTGAGCTTATTTTTTTTGATATCGTACAGTTTCCTGTTCAGAGCGAAAACCCGCAAGTTTTGTTTTATCCGATGTCAGTAACACGTGTTACTGACACTTAAATTCCTAGGGCGGCGTGCTTAATTCTCTGAATTCGTGTATCCTGCCCTGAAGGGTACAGGCTTCGCCATGGCGAACACTGCCGGCCGGCCGCGGACACCGAAGGGCACCACCGACTGGGAGTTGGTGTTCGAGGACGAAAAGACGGGTTTCATCCCGCTGATCGCCCAGGCCCATTCGCCCGGGGCGCTCAAGGAATGCGCCACCCTGGTCATTCTGAAACTGTTCTCGCGCAAGGGCGATCTCCCGGAGGTGGAGCACTTCGCCACCGAATTAGCCGCCATCATTCCCGACGAGCCGGGCGAGGAGGATATGGCGGCGATGCGCGACGGCGTCTCCGCCCTGCTTCGGGAAATCAAGGACGAGCGCATCCGCATCGCCGCCGACTACCTGGCCGGCAAGAAAAAGGGCAAGGAACGGCGCGTTTCCCGGCCCAAGCGCAAGCGGCGCAAGCCGGCCGGCGGATTCGTTTTTCCTCCCTGGGCCTGGCCGGCGGCGCTGGCCGCCGTTGGCGCCGGCATCGTCGCCATCATTATCGCCGCCGCCCTCCGGGAGACGTTGCCCCCGTCGTCGCGGCTGGTCGAGCAGATGGAGGCGGCGGCCAGGGGGGACGAGGTTCCGCCGGCCCACGTCTACGGCGGGGCGCTCAAGATCGGCGAGGGGGGCGCCGTCACCGCCGAGGGGGGCGCCGTCACCGCCGAGGGGGTGCCCCAGAAGCCCTGCGTGAATACCGCCTGGGCGCTGGCCCATACCGGCCGGGTAGTGATCAATGGGGCGATGCCGCCACGGATCACGGCCGGCCTTCTCGCCGAACTGTGCGCCCGGAATCGGGGCGAGGGCGGCGTGGCGACCCTGACCTGGATACCGTAGGGGGGAGATTAGAGAAAAAAACAGGGACTTCAATCCGAGCGAGTCCCCGTAATTCCAGCCGCTTCGGCGAGCTAGTTCCAATTATTCATGATAGCCATCGGATTTGAGCGAGACGAGCGGTATTGGCCGGGTTGACGGCGGTTTTTCGAGACGGGTTTTTCACAACAGGGTTGGAGGTTGACGTTCGGGGTTCATCCGGCGGCGCATGCC
>DASCOC010000075.1:0-9257 GCA_036011805.1 Rhodospirillales bacterium | reverse complement strand
GTTTGTCAATCCGGCGACGGCGGCCGCTCCCGAAGTTTTAAAGTCCGGATTGATATACCAGTTTTTCCGCAAAAATGGTATGCGGGGCCCGGGGCGGGGTATATCCCCGTTGCTCGTGCATCGGCCCTGGCGTAGGGTTTGGCCATGACCGACGCGTCAATATCTACACCCCCATCATCCCTTGGGCTGGCGCCTTACGCCTGTCATGAAGCGGCCAGCCGCGGGCGGCTTTACGACGAGGCGGAAAGTGCGACCCGGCGTTGTTACCAGCGCGACCGCGACCGCATTATCCATTGCGGCGCCTTCCGTCGGCTCGAATACAAGACCCAGGTGTTCGTGAATCACGAAGGCGACAATTACCGCACCCGGCTGACCCATACCCTGGAGGTATCGCAGATCGCCCGCGCCATATGCCGGTCCCTGAACCTGAATGAGGATTTAGGCGAGGCCCTGGCGCTGGCTCATGATCTGGGCCATCCGCCGTTCGGCCATACCGGCGAGGATGCGCTTAAGGAGGTCATGGCTCCCTTCGGTGGCTTCGATCACAACGCACAATCGTTGAGCGTGGTGGTGAACCTGGAGGAACGCTACGCCGGGTTCGACGGGCTGAACCTGACCTGGGAAACCCTGGAAGGATTGGTCAAGCACAACGGGCCACTTCTTGGCGATGATGAAAGTCCTCCCTTGCCCCGCGTCATCGCCGAATATGGCGAGATTCAAGACCTGGAACTGGATACCCATGCCAGTGCCGAGGCCCAGGCGGCGGCGTTAGCGGACGATATTGCCTACAACAACCATGATATCGACGATGGCCTTCGCGCCGGGTTGTTCAGCGTCGGCGACCTTGATGATGTTCCCCTGGTTGGGCCGATTTTCGCCGCGGTCAGGAAGGATTTTCCAAACCTTGATGAATCGCGACAAATCCACGAAGCCGTGCGCCGCTTGATCGGCGCCATGGTCAACGATCTTTTGACCGAATCCCGGCGTCTGATCCTTGAGGCCAAGGTGGCGACCGCCGATGATATTCGCGGTCTCGGGCGCCCGGTGGTGGGCTTTTCGCCTGACATGGCGGCCCTTGAGGCCAGCGTAAAGGCATTCCTGTTCGAAAACATGTACCGCCATACCCGGCTCAAAGAAACGATGTCGGAGGCGAAGCGGGTGGTCCGGGACCTGTTTTTGGCATTTCAAGCGGACCCTGGGCGTTTGCCAGGCGAGTGGCGCAATAAACTGGACGGCGTCTCTCGGGAAATTGCCGCTCAGATGGTGGCCGATTACGTTGCCGGCATGACGGACCGTTACGCGCTGGAAGAACACCACCGGCTTTTGGAGAAGGCCACGAACTCATAAATGGCGACGACTGTGACGTGTGTTATTTTGTTTACTGGCAAGGAGTTAGGAGGGATTGATGCCAAAGCATCATGACCGACGACAGGACGATGTCCAGTGGGCTAAAGAGCCGCGCCCCGAAGGGGTCGGCAGATGGCCCGTCTCGGTACGTCAGGCACCCTCACCGGGGCTGGGCTCCGCTTTCGCGCCCCCTCCTTCCGAAACGAGCCATCTGCCGATCACAGCTCGCCGCCATTTATAAGTTCGTGACCTAGGCGCAATAACCCGATAACGCTTTTTGCCGAGATCAAATATAATAGGGCCGATTCGCGTTTGTTATTATAATCCAGGTCTCCAGGACACCGCCAATGATCGATTCAGACAATAGGGAGATCAAAGTCACGGCTTCGGATGCCCTGGAATTCGAACCGGTGGCGCCGGTGGCGAAGAAAAGCCGCTTTGGGCTCAAGCTGGTCGTGGTTCTGGCTGTGGTCGGCGGTGGTGCCGTCGCCTGGGGGCGTTACGGTGACGCGCTGATGCAGGTTTTTAGTGGCGGTGGAAGCAATGTTCCACTGATCAAGGCGGCGCCGGGGCCGGTCAAGGTCAGGCCCGAAAACCCAGGCGGTCTGAAGGTTCCCAACCGGGATAAGCTGGTGTACGACCGCATGCACAATTCTTCAGAAGGGAGTGAGGGCAGGGGGCCAGAAAGCTTGTTGCCGCCGCCCGAGCAACCGCTGCCGAAACCGGCTGCTCCCAAGACCCTGGAAAAACCCATGGCTGAGAAGTTGAAGCCAGCCGCCCCGAAACCGACATCAAAAACTAATCCCGTGGCCAAGGTGCCGACGGTGAAGGACGTTAAAGCCGCCAAGCGTCCGGCGCCACCACCGCCGCCGGCCGCCCCGTCTTCGACCACCCCGTCTTCGACCACCCCGTCTTCGACCACCCCGTCTTCCGCTGCGCCGAAAACCACGGTAGCGAAACCGGCGCCCGCGCCCGCGCCTGCCGCCGCGCCGGTGACGGCGATCAAAAAGACGGAACTGGCGGCGACGGCACAGAAGACGACAAAGGTGCCCCGAAGCAATTCCTATCTGGTGCAGCTTGCCGCCGCCCGCTCGTCGAAAGGCGCGCGCAATGAGTGGGATCGCCTTAAGACCAAGAATAAGGATCTGTTGGGCAGTCTGGGGCTGACCGTGACCAAGGCCGATTTAGGGCCCGGCAAAGGCATCTTTTACCGGCTTCGGGCCGGCCCGCTCGCCAACGAAGCGGCGGCGCGTACCCTCTGTCAGCAATTGACCAAGCGCCAGATCGGTTGCCTCATCATCAAGCCCCAGCGTTAAGTTGCCCCAGCCTATAGATATCAACCCGCCCAATGCCGTGATCTACGGGTGTTCGGGGGCGGCTTTGACTGATGCTGAAAAGGCTTTTTTCGCCGACGTCCGCCCGGCCGGTTTCATCTTGTTCAGGCGAAACTGCCAAGACCCCGATCAGGTTGCCGCGCTGGTCGCCGGGCTTCAGGACATTTCGGGCCAGACCCCCATCTTGATCGATCAGGAAGGCGGCCGGGTCCAGCGTTTGGGCCCGCCGCATTGGCGGGATCGCCCGGCGGCGGCGGCATTTAAGGCGTTGGCGGGGCGGGACATGGCCCTGGCTACGGAAGCGGCACGTTTGAACGCGGAACTGATCGCCGCCGAACTGATCAGTTTGGGCATCAACGTCGATTGTGCTCCGGTTCTCGACATTCCGGCGCCAGGCGCCCATGAAATTATCGGTGACCGCGCTTATGGCGATGATCCGGATACCGTGTCGGCGTTGGGGTTGGCTGTTTGCGAAGGGTTTCTATCCAGGGGGGTGGTCCCGGTCATCAAGCATATTCCCGGCCATGGCCGCGCCGGTGCCGACAGTCATCTTGAACTGCCGGTGGTGGATGCCGCCGCCGGCGATCTCATGACTACCGATTTCAGCCCCTTTCAGGCGCTCCGGCGCATGCCCTGGGCGATGACGGCGCATGTGGTGTATACGGCGCTCGATCCGGACCGCCCGGCGACGACTTCAGCCCCGGTGATCAAGGATACCATTCGCGGGGCCATCGGTTTCGAGGGCGTGTTGGTGTCCGACGACATCGGCATGAAAGCCTTGGGCGGCCCTTATGCTGAACGTACGGCGCAGTCCCTGGCTGCCGGGTGTGACCTGGTTCTGCACTGTTCCGGCGAGATGACGGAGATGGAGGACGTCGCCAAGGGGCTGCGGCCCTTAACCGGCGAGACATCGGTGCGGCTGGTGCGTGGTGAATCCATGCTCGGCGGAGCGGGAGATTGGGATCAGGATGCGGCCCAGGCCCGGCTGGATGAGATTTTGGCCGGCGTACCCGGTTACGGGGGTGCGGGTTGATGGATTGGCAAGGCATGGCGCTGACGGCGTCGGTATGGGTATTGCCGGTGCTGATCGCCGTTACCTTCCACGAGGCCGCCCACGGCTGGGTCGCTTGGCGGTTGGGCGACGACACCGCCTATCGCATGGGCAGGGTGACGTTTAATCCGTTCCGCCATATCGATCCGTTCGGCACCGTATTGTTGCCGGCGCTTTTGCTGTTTGCGTCAGGCGGGCGGATGATGTTCGGGTTCGCCAAGCCGGTGCCGGTTAATTTCGGTGCCCTTGGACAGCCGCGCCGCGACATGGTGCTTGTCGCCGCCGCCGGTCCTGGATCGAACCTGATCCTGGCGGTTGTCTCGGCGGTCTTGATGCATGGTTTGGTATTTTTATCCGGCGATGTTTATCAGTGGGTCGGCTTCAACCTGGTTAACTCGGTGCGAATCAACCTGCTGCTTTGTGTCTTTAATCTGCTTCCATTGCCCCCCTTGGACGGCGGCCGGGTAGCGGTGGGAATTTTACCGACATCCCTGGCGCGGCCCCTGGCACGGCTGGAAAGGGCGGGATTCCTGATCATTTTAGCCGCCATCTTCATCCTTCCCTGGATTGGGGATAAATTGGGGGTGGACTTAAACGTGTTCTGGTGGCTTGTCGGGGTGCCGACGGAGTATCTTATGAAGATCGTGTTTACCTTGACCGGGCACCTTTGATAGGCCCGGAGAAGGCTTTGGAGATTTGATGGAAGACAACGATACAAACGATCAGACGGACGACTTCACCGATGCCGCCGACGGTGGTCCCCCCCGGGGGTCCTTCGTCGTTGATCTGGACGGTTACGAAGGCCCCATCGACGTCCTGTTGACGCTGGCCCGCGAACACAAGCTGGACTTGACCAAAATTTCGATCTTGGCGCTAGCCGATCAGTACCTTGAGTTTGTCGCCGAGGTGCGTCGTTCAAACCTGGAACTGGCGGCCGATTACCTGGTCATGGCGGCGTGGCTGGCGTATCTGAAATCGCGTCTACTGCTTCCCGACCTCGGCGAAGAGGACGAACCCACCGGCGAGGAGATGGCTGCCGCATTGGCCTTCCAGTTGCGCCGGTTGGAAGCCATGCAGGACGCCGGTCAAAAGCTGATGGCGCGGTCTCATCTGGGCCGGGAATTCTTCCGCCGCGGCGCGCCGGAAACCTTCCGGGCCTTGATCAATCCGGTCCTGGAAGTAACCCTGTTCGATTTGCTGAAGGCCTATGGCGATAATAAGCGGCGGATCGAGGGTGGGACCCTTCATATAGAAGCCTTCGAAATCTTCACCGTCGAGGACGCGCTGCATCGGTTGCAGTCGTTGCTGGGCTCGACCCCCGATTGGGAGAGTCTCTGGCAGTTTCTGCCCGACGGCGTGTTGGAAGGACTGATCCAGCGTTCGGCCATTGCATCGACTTTTACCGCCAGCCTGGAACTGGCCCGTGAGGGCAAGATCAAGCTGCGCCAATCGGGTCCGTTCGGGCCGATATACCTGAAAGCGGCCGATCGGAACGCCGGCGGCGCGGATGCGGACAAGGCGGAGACACTCGACTAATGAACACCTCCGAATCTCCACAGGATATTCCCCCTGAAGAAACCTCTGAAGACATTGCCGAGGAATTTCCCGAAGTCACCATCGACCCCCAGCACTTGAGGCTGCTGGAAGCAATCCTGTTTGCCTCCGCCGAGCCGCTTTCGGAACGCGCCTTGGCCTACCGGTTACCCGAAGACACCGATCTTAAGGCGATGTTGTCGGTGTTGGAGGCGCAATACGCGGACCGGGGCATCAACCTGGTACGCGCCGGCAAGTCCTGGGCCTTTCGCACCGCGCCGGACCTGTCCCAGCAGTTGAACAAGGAAATCGACGTGCCCCGGAAGCTGAGCCGGGCGGCGGTCGAGACGCTGGCCATTATCGCTTATCACCAGCCGATCACCCGCGCCGAGATCGAAGAGGTCCGTGGCGTCGGCCTCAGCAAGGGGACGTTGGATGTGTTGTTGGAGGCCGACTGGATTAAGCCTAAGGGCCGGCGGCGGACGCCGGGACGGCCGATGACCTGGGGCACGACCGACGGCTTCCTGGACCATTTCGGGATCGAAGATGTCCGCGACTTGCCCGGCCTGGACGATTTGAAGGCGGCGGGTCTGTTGGATTCAGGACCGGCCATTAGCGTCTATTCAACCGCCGCCGATGCTAACGGGACCGCCGAAGACACCACGGACTCCGAAGAGCAGGGCACGCAGTTGGAACTGATCGAGGGCGGTGATGGCATCGAGGACGAGGACCCGGACTTAGACGAAGACGAGGATTCAGAGGCTTTTGACCCCCTCGACCCCGATGACGGCGGCACGCCACCCGCCTGATTCAATCACAGGGCAGGATAACCATCACCAGCAGGCCGCCTTCCGCGCGGTTGGTCAGAGTAACCTCGCCGCCGTGGGCGCGCACGATGGAGCGAACCACTGAAAGCCCCAGCCCGACGCCGCCGGTTTCGCGGCTGCGGGAATGGTCGACCCGGTGGAACGGCGCGAACACCTGTTCCTGTTGGTCTTCCGGGATGCCGGGGCCGTCGTCGGCAACCGTTACGGTGATCTGCCCTCTTTCTCCATTTTCGGCATCGGCAGCCAAATTAATCCGGACATTGGCGCCGTAACCCACGGCATTGTCGATCAGGTTCGAAAAAACCCGGTTCAGCCCAATGGGACGGCCGGTAAAGGTCAACCGGTCGGGACCATCATACGCCGTGGCGTGTCCGGAGTCGGTGGCGTCATCGCAAAGCCCTTGTAAAAGTACCGCCAGATCGAACGGTTTTCTCGGTTCGTCTGCGGCATCGTCCCTGGCAAAAGCCAGGGTTGACGCAATCATCGTTTCCATTTGTTCCAGATCGCCAAGCATTTTCTTTTGCAGTTCGGCATCCTCGATAAATTCGGCGCGCAGCCGGAGCCGCGTAATCGGCGTCCTTAGGTCATGGGAGATCGCCGCCAGCATCTGCGTTCGATCACGCACAAAGGTTTTGACCCGCCGTTGCATGGTGTTGAAGGCGCGTGCCACATGGCGGACTTCACGCGGGCCGTCCTCATCAAGGGCGGGGGCTTCCATATCCCTGCCCAATCGGTCGGCGGCGGCGGCAAATCGTGCCATCGGCCGGGTTGCGCGGCGTGTGGCCCAAACCGACAACACCACCACGGCTACGGTCATCAATACGATTGACAGAAACACCCGCGACCACAGGAATGGCCGTAGACGCCCTGCTGGCGCGGCGAAATTGAGCCAACTGCCGTCGGTGAGCGCGAGGGATACCTGAACCACTTCATCGCCGTAGAAGGCCTCCCACGGCGGCGCTTGCCAGGGCGGCCTCCCCATGTGGTGGCGCATGCCGCCTCGGCTAAGTCGTCCCATCATTTCGCGAAGGTGCTCCTGGGCTTCCCCCAAGGGGGTCTCGTCGTCCTCTCTTTCGTCATCGTCGTCGCTGCGCCGGGAGCGCCCGCCGGCGGGGGGGGCAACCTGACCATAACGGATACGCACACCGGCAGGCGGCAGGTCTTCGAAAAACGATTCCAGTGCCGAGCGCAGCAGGCCGGCCCGCCAGCCGCCGCCGTTGGCGGGAAGGGGGCTTGATGGTGTCCAGGTGACGCGGAATGCAGGACCCCAGAATGAACGCGCCGCACGGGAGCGTTTGTTCTGGGGAATGTCTTCCAGGAACCGTGTGGTGGCGGCGATCCGTTCGGCAAATTGCTGGCTACCGACGGCGTTCAACGCCGAGCGCCGGTCGCCGGAATAGATGCTGAGGCTAATCAGGTGAGAGGCCGTAATCCCGAGCAAAAGGACGAGAACCGTACGCCCAACAAGAGACTGTGGAAGGAGCTTCATTGATTGTCTCCTTCGGATTCCACCTTCGGCGTGAACATATAGCCGCCGTTACGGACCGTCTTGATGAGTACCGGTTCTTTCGGGTCATCCTCGACTTTGTGGCGCAGGCGGCTGACCTGGATGTCGATGCTGCGGTCGAAAGGCTGGGCTTCGCGTCCGCGCGCCAGATCCAACAGTTGGTCACGGCTGAGCACCCGTCCGGGATGAGAGACAAAGACCGCCAGCAAGTCGAATTCCCCACCGCTCAACGGTACCAGGACACCATCCGGTGATTGCAGTTCCCGGGTGTTCATGTCGAGGCCCCAACCGGAGAAACGGACAACGGCGCTAGTGTCGGTGTTCCGTCGATCAGGAAGAGCCTTGGCGCGGCGCAGCACGGATTTGATACGGGCCAGCAACTCGCGGGGATTGAACGGTTTGGCGATATAGTCATCCGCTCCCATCTCCAGGCCGACGATGCGGTCTACGTCTTCGCCCATGGCCGTCAGCATAATGACGGGAATGTTGGATTCCGCGCGAAGGTTGCGGCACAGCGACAACCCATCCTCGCCCGGAAGCATCAGGTCAAGAACAATCAGGTCGATGCTCCAGTCCGCCAGGGCCTTGTGCATTTCCGCGCCATCGGCCGCCGTGGTGACCCGGTGCCCGTGCTGGTCAAGAAACTTTCCCAGCAGGTCACGGATTTCCCGGTCGTCGTCGACCACCAAAATGTGCGGTGTGGTGTCCATGCGGAAACTATAACTTTGTCTGCGCCTTTGGCGGCGGAAATTTGGTAACGGATTGTAACAAACCGGGGTTTTGAAATGATCTGTTACAAATTCTGCGGTGCGCTGAAATCCTTCTGTTACAGAACGGCGTTCTAATGTCTCCATTGATAAACCGAAAAAAGACAAAGGAGACCGTTATGAAATACAAAACTCTCACCGCAACCGCCGTCGCCGCAACGCTAATACTTGGCGCTGCTATTGCCGGCCAATCCTATGCCCATGGCCTAGGCGACGACGATGACGACCGCAGGGGCGGCCGCTACGGCATGATGGGCCATATGGGCGGTGCCATGATGGGCGGCAAGCATGGATATGGCATGAAAGGACTGGGTTTTGCTGGCCGGGGGGATTGCGCCTATGGCCAGAAAGCCGCTTTCGCTCCGGACGTGACCGTCGATAGCGTGACCAAGTTCCTGGAACAGCGCCTGAGCCATATGAACAATGACCGCCTGAAGGTCGGTGAGGTCACGGCGACGGACGACAAGACCATCACTGCCGAAATCGTCACCCAGGACGATTCACTGGTGCAAAAGCTGCAATTCGACACTACCACCGGTCGCCACTCCCCGATCAAGTAATCTCTCCCGGTGATCCCTTCTCAAAGCGGCCGGTCTCCTTCTCCCGGGGCCGGCCGCTCCTTATTCAAGGTTTCAAAATTCTGCTCCTTTGGGCTTTTGCATTCCACGCATTGCTCCGTCCCAGGCTTTCTGCCATTATCCGCCACCAAATTCTTATCAAAACTGGGTGAGTGAGCATTTATGGGTACGTTTAGCATTTGGCACTGGCTGGTTGTTCTGGCCGTCGTATTGGTACTGTTCGGCGGTGGCGGCAAGATTTCCCGGCTGATGGGCGATTTCGGCAAAGGCTTGAAGTCCTTCAAAAAAGGTATGAAGGAGGAAGAGGGGGAAG
>DASCOC010000074.1:0-4492 GCA_036011805.1 Rhodospirillales bacterium | reverse complement strand
CGCCCATGCCGAAATAGTGGCCCTCGGGGACGGTGTAGATCGGGGTGGTGTCGTAGTCGGTGTTTTCAGTGAATTCCAGGACGTAATGGGTACGACCGCCGGGAAGGGTTTCAAGATATCGGGGCGCGCGGGTGAAATTGTTGTCGCCGAACGGTTCGATGAAATCCTCGACTTTTTTCCGCTTCACCGCCTCGCCATTGATATAGAGGATGCTTTTTTTCAATTGCACGGTGTCACCGGGCAGGCCGATGATGCGTTTGATGTAATCGGTCTCGTTGTCGGTCGGCAGCTTGAACACCGCGACGTCGCCTCGGGCCGGTTCGGTAAAGAAAATACGGTCCGGTATCAACGGCAGGCTGTACGGAAGGGAATGACGACTGTAACCGTAGGAAAATTTCGACACGAACAGATAGTCGCCGACCAACAGCGTCGGAATCATTGACCCGGAAGGGATATTGAACGGCTCATACGCCACCGTCCTCACCCCGAGGGCGATCAGGATGGCGTAAAAAACGGTTTTGAGTGTGTCCTTAAAGCCGCCCGGCTTTTTTTGAGCCATTAAATTTGCCGCCTAATTAATTGATTTGAAAAGCTTGCTGCCGATGGTCCGGGAAATTTCGGGCAGATCAAGCCAGCCCGCCCCCCGGCTGTCAAGGCGCAACATCTGGGCGCTCGGCGGAGATGATCACCACCGCCTGGGCCATCGGGTATTCATCGGTTTGGGTGACGTCGATACGGGCCGCCATTCCCTTCGGCACCAGGCTATCCAGTCGCGCCTTGGCGCCACCGCTTAAAATCATATAGGGCTGGCCGGTGGGATGATTGGCGACGACCAGATCGCGCCAGAAGACGCCCTGTCGAAACCCCGTTCCCAGCGCCTTGGCGCAGGCTTCCTTGGCGGCGAATCCCAAGGCGTAGGACGCCGCCGGGTTCGGCCTTTTATCGGCTTTTGCCTGTTCGCTTTCGGCATATATGCGTTGGGTGAAACGCCCCCCGAAGCGTTCCAGGGCTCTTTCCATTCTACGGATATCGCAGAGGTCGGTACCGATACCCAGGATCATGCTGAGCGTTCGCCGTTGGCGTCGGCGCGGGCTTTGTCCATTAACGCCCGCATGCGCTTGATGGAACTTTCCAAGCTGCCGAAAATCGCCTCGCCGATCAGGAAATGGCCGATATTGAGCTCTCGAACGGTGTTAATGGCGGCGACGGGGCCAACGGTATCGAAGGTCAACCCGTGTCCGGCATGGCATTCCAAACCTAAGTCATGGGCCGCCTGGGCGGCATCGGCAAGACGTTTGAACTGCCGCTCCTGTTCGGGCCCGGTGGTATCGCAATAGGCGCCGGTGTGAAGTTCGATCACGGGCGCGCCAAGGGAAACCGCCGCTTCCAGTTGTTTGACCTCCGGTTCAATAAACAGCGAAACCCGGATCCCGGCGTCGCCGAGCGCGGCAACGTAGGGCGTTAATTGCTCAACGCTGCCGGCGGCATCCAGGCCGCCCTCGGTGGTTTGCTCTTCCCTTTTTTCAGGCACGATGCAGGCCGCGTGGGGCGTATGGCGAAGAGCGATACTCAGCATTTCCTCCGTCGCCGCCATTTCCAGGTTCAAGGGCACCGCAAGCTTGTCCATCAGACGGGTGATGTCGTCGTCGGAAATATGTCGCCGGTCTTCGCGCAGATGCGCCGTGATGCCATCGGCGCCAGCGGTTTCGGCCAGCTTGGCGGCGTGGACCGGATCCGGGTGGATGCCGCCCCGCGCGTTTCGGATGGTCGCCACGTGATCGATATTCACGCCCAGGCGAAGATCATTTTTCATCTTCAATGTTCCTTATCGGCAATATACCCGGCGCCGCGCCTTCTAAGCCGGCGTTTCTGGTATCCCCGAACCATATACTTTAACGGCCAATAGAAAACCAGCCATACGACGATTCCGGTGGGAACGCTGCTAACCAGCATCGGCCAGAAAACCGGGCCAACAGACTCCATCAGGTATTGTATGTCAAAGCGAAGAAGCGCTTCCATCATATGACCGAAAAGCACGCTGAATTCCGGTGTCTCCATGCCTGCCGGCCGGCTGCCTAAGGTCAGCCAGGTGCCGGTTTGATACAGCCAGGTCCAAATGAAGGGAAAGGTCCACGGATTGCCCACCGCGGTGCCGATGGCCGACGCCAGAATATTGGCGCGGATGATCCACGCCAGGATCGCCGAAATAATGAAATGCAGGCCGACAAAAGGCGTAAAGGACATTGCCGCCCCGCAGGCAAAGCCCCCGGCGATGGAGTATGCCGAGCCGGGCATTCGGGCCAGCCGGTGCATGGTATAGGCGCCGACCCGCCGCCAGCCCATGGACGGCCAGAAGAAGCCGAGAATTTTATGGCCCAAGGTTAATGGTGTGCGGCGTTTAAACATGCCCGGAATATAGGTCCTTGAGGATTAAAAGAGAAACCCCGCCGATCAGCATATAATAAACAATGCCGGCAAT
Organism: Rhodospirillales bacterium; assembly: GCA_036011805.1. Classification (GTDB taxonomy): domain Bacteria; phylum Pseudomonadota; class Alphaproteobacteria; order Rhodospirillales; family Casp-alpha2; genus Casp-alpha2. The sequence goes on along the minus strand of DASCOC010000074.1, from coordinate 2,013 downwards.
CAGCCGCGCGCCCGATCCACCGAATTGATGGCCGGGTCGGCGCGAAGAGCGGCAATGATGTCAGTTAGATGTTTGACGTCACGAACCTCAATATCGATCAGCATATTGAAAAACTGGGCCGAGCGTTCGGTGATCTTCAAGTTTGAAATATTGCCGTCGTTCCTGGCGATGACCGTCGACAGGTCGCCGAGGCTCCCCGGGACGTTAAGCACCGTGAGGTGCACGCGTCCGACGTGAATGTCTTGGCCGCCATTGCCAACATCCCAGGAAACGTCGAGCCAGCGTTCCGGGGCGTCAACGAATTCTTCGAGGGTGTCGCAGTCGATGGTGTGGATGGTGACGCCCTTCCCGGTGGTGACGATGCCGACGATCCGATCCCCCGGCAGCGGATGGCAGCATTGGGCAAGATGAAGTGCCATGCCGGGAATCAGGCCCTTGATGGAAACTCCGTCATCCTTCCCTTCTCCGCCGCCCCTGGCTTTCGCCTGCTTGTCGCGCGCCTTGGCCAAGGGCACGATCTTGCCGTCGTCTTTCTTTTTACGGATTCCGGGGAACACCGCTTCGACGACCTCGCGGCCGGTGAGGACACCGGCGCCGACCTTGGCGAAAAGGTCTTTGACCCTGGTTTGTTTGAAAACCTTGAGCACGTTCCTGATCGCCTTGTTGGTGAATTTGTAACCCTCATCCTCGAATGCCCTTTCCAGGATGGCGGTCCCCAATTTCGTGTACTCATCACTTTCCTGGGAGCGGATAAACCGCCTGATTCTTGATCGCGCCTTGCCGGTGACGACGAAGCTTTCCCAGGTCGGTGACGGGGTTTGCGCCTCCGATGTGATGATTTCGACTTGGTCGCCGTTACGCAGCTCGCTCCTGAGCGGCATCATGCGGCCATTGATCTTGGTGCCGACGCAACGGTCGCCGACCTCGGAATGCACGGCATAGGCAAAGTCCACCGGGGTCGCGCCCTTGGACAGCGTGATTAAATCGCCGCGCGGCGTGAAGCAGAACACTTGATCCTTGAACATTTCGAGCTTGGTATGTTCAAGAAACTCTTCCGGTTCGGCGGCATGCTCCATGATGTCCAGGAGTTCGCGGAGCCATCGGTATTGAGGAGCGGCGCCATCGTTTTTGCCCTTCCCATCGCCTTTTTTGTAGTCCCAGTGCGCGGCGACGCCGTGTTCGGCGACATCGTGCATCTCGGCGGTTCGGATTTGCAGCTCGATACGTTGGCGTTCCGGCCCGAAAACCCCGGTATGGAGTGAGCGGTATCCATTCGGTTTTGGCGTTGACAGGTAATCCTTGAAACGGCCCGGCACCACCGGATAGGCGCCATGCGCGACACCAAGGGTTAAATAACAATCCTCAACCGTGTCGACAATGACCCGAAAGGCCATGATGTCGGAAAGCTGTTCGAAGCCGAGGTCCTGGTCCTGCATTTTGTCCCATACCGAATAAGGTGTTTTCTCGCGGCCCACGATGACCGCTTTGATGCCTTTATCGGCGAGGGTTTTTTCCAACTCGGTAATGATCCGCGGGATTATGTCGCCGCCCTTTTCGCGCAGGAAGTTGAGCCGTTTGATAATGGAATTGCGGGCATCGGGGTTCAACTCCCCGAAGGCCAGGTCTTCGAGTTCGTCTTTCATTGCCTGCATGCCGATGCGCTCTGCCAAAGGCGCGTATATGTCCATGGTTTCCATGGCGATACGGCGGAGCTTGCCGGGATTTTTGATGTAATGGAGGGTACGCATGTTGTGCAGTCGGTCGGCCAACTTGACCAGCAGAACCCGGATATCCTCGGACATGGCAAGCACGAACTTACGAAAATTTTCGGCCTGTTTGGCCAGATCGGACTGGAATTCAATCCGCGTTAGCTTGGTGACGCCATCTACGAGGAGGGAGACGTCTTTGCCGAAACTTTTTTTGATCTCTTTGAGGGTGGTCTCCGTGTCTTCGACGGTGTCATGCAGAAGGGCGGTGATGATGGAGGCCAAGTCGACCTTATATTCGGTCAGG
>DASCOC010000073.1:0-13603 GCA_036011805.1 Rhodospirillales bacterium | reverse complement strand
CGTCGTCGCAAATGTAACCATTTGCTCGGGATTTGCTCTAACCGGTATTCCGGGTTTCCTTAATCAGCATATCAACGACCTTGACCAAGGCATCGTGCTGGCTGGCGCCTTTGCTCAGTGCTTTGTTATAGGTGGCAAGTTGGCGATGGCTGCTAGTGCCATTTCTCATGATTTTCTTCAGATGTTTGACCTCGTTGACGCAGCCCAAGGCATCGGCATCTTCTCCGACCAGATCGATTAATTCCCCCAACAGTGTCGCGCATGGGACAATCTCGCCCCGGCCGAAATCCACCAGTCCTTCATCCAGGCCGTAGCGCTGCGCCCGCCAGCGGTTTTCCTCGACCAGCATGGAGGCATATTGACGCCACCGCTGGTTGGATTTCTTCAACCGGTAGAGCATGCGCAGGATGCACATAAACAAGGCTGCGATGGCGACCGCATCGTCAATCCGGGTACAGACATCGGTGATCCGCATTTCCAGGGTCGGGTAGCGGTGGCTGGGGCGCACATCCCACCATAACTTGGTGGCGTCCTCGATCAGGCCGGCGTTGACCAGGGCATCGACATGGCGCTGATATTCGGGCCAGGATTCAAAAACATTAGGCAGCCCGGTGCGGGGCAGTTCGTCAAAGACGCTCAACCGGTAGGACTTCAGCCCGGTATCCTCGCCCCGCCAGAACGGCGACGAGGTGCTGAACGCCAACAGGTGCGGCAGGAAATAGCTGACCTGGTTCAACAGGTCAATGCGTAACTCATCGTCGTCGATGCCGACGTGCACATGCATGCCGCAGGTCATCAACCGGCGGACCACCGTCTGCAGGTCCATGGCAATCACCTTGTAGCGTTTCAGGTCGGTGTAGTCCTGTTCCTGCCAGTGGGAGAATGGATGGGTGGCGGCGGCGATCGGCGCCAGGCCGTATTCCTCGGCGACCTCGGCAACGGTGGTCCTGAGGTCCACCAGATTTTTCCGGGCATCGGCGACGGAGGTCGAGACCTCGGTGTTGACCTCGATTTGGGCTTTCAGGAACTCATGCGCCACAAGTCCCTTGATGCGTTTCTGGCAGGCCTTGAAAAGCGCCTCCGGCGGGTTGCTGGCGACGTCCCGGGTCTCCAGGTCGACCAGCAGGTATTCCTCTTCGATGCCGATGGTGAAGCTGGGTCCAGAGGCGGCCATTTCAATACTCCTGAACCTTGTGAATACCGTCGGTCAGCAGGATTTCGCCCAAGACGTCGGTGAGAATCCCGGCCCAGCGTTCAATCCCGGCCTGGTCGCGGACCTGATCCTGGTTGATCTCAACGACGCAATTGGCCAGCCCCGCGGCGGCGCCGTGCATATTGATGGTGTAAGCCAAGTCGGCTCCCGAATACGGCAGGTTGTCGCCGACGTTGAGGCCTTTGGCTTCCAGTTTTTCCATTAACGGCTTGGCGATGCGGGGATCGCGGTTCCACAGCACGCCGACGTCCCAGGGGCGATCCTCGTCGCCGAAATTGGGGGTGAAACTGTGAATGGAAAACAATGCCGGCGGTTTTCCCCGCCGCCACAGGTGGGCCAGGGCCTCGGTGATGGCGTCATGATAAGGTTCGAACAGGTCGGTCAAGCGCTGGTTTTGTTCCGGATCGGATAAATTGTGGTTGCCGGGGATGGCGGTATTATCGCTGACTTCGGGGATCGATTCAGGGTGTCCCGGTGGCCGGTTGAGGTCGATGACCAGCCGGGAATACCCGGCCAAAACCGCTTGCGCGTCCAATCCTTGAGCGACCAGGCGGGTCACCTGGGCGGCGCCGATGTCATGGCCGATGTGGCGGTTCAAAAGGCCGTCATCGAGGCCCAGGTTCGCCAACGCCGCTGGCACCAATTGGCTGGCATGGTCGCAGACAAGTTGCAGCGTCGCCGCGCCATCGGCGTTGACAACGTCAAAGGCTGGCGCCTCGCCGGGGCCGATCAGGAGACTTTCCATATCCCCATCCAGATTAAGAAGATCATCCATGACCCGATTATAGTCGCAACAGAGGGTCGTCTACCACTCGCCGGTGCTTTCCATGGACGCCCACGGCTCTATCAACTCCAGGGCGTCGCCCTTCTGCAGTAATTCGACCGAGATGCCGTCCGGCGAGCGCACGAAGGCCATGCGGCCGTCGCGGGGCGGGCGGTTGATGGTGACGCCGTTGTCCATCAAGTGTTGGCAGGTCTCGAAAATGTTGTCGACGGCGAAGGCGAGATGGCCGAAATTGCGGCCGCCGGAATAGGGCTCCGGATCCGGATCCCAGTTGTAGGTCAACTCGACCTCGGCCTCGAGGCTTTCGGGGGCGGCCAGAAAGATCAGGGTAAAGCGCCCGGCCTCATTGTCCTTGCGCCGGGTTTCGGTGAGCCCCAGCTTGTTGCAATAAAAATCCAGGGACGCGTCGATATCGGTGACCCGCACCATGGTGTGTAGGTATTTCATAGGGATGGCTCTCCTTGGTCTCGGTGTGGGGCTGCAAGCGGCCTTGCCCTGAGATGTAACATATCCGTGAGAATTGCGGTAGGCAGGGCGAAATTCCCGACCGGATCATCTATCCTGGGGGAAAGGAGACGATGATAAAGCGATATCTTGTTGGCGTTGGCGGTAAACAGGTCGGGCGGCAACCAGGGCAGGTCAATATGACAGTCCGCGGAAATCACCCTGTATTCCATGGTCAAAAATCCCTGCCGCTTTATTCGGTCCCGGCGCAATCCTGATCCGCTATGGCGTTTATCCGCCAAGCCCTTATTATCAATTGAAAAGCCGGGGAGGAGGGCGGTTTCATTGAGTGATCTGGTCGAATACGGTATCCGTGACGGCGTCTCCGTCATCACCCTCAATAACCCGCCGGTCAACGCGCTCGGTGCCGGGCTTCGGCAAGGCATCGCCGATAAGGTCGAGCGCGCCGGCGCCGACGACGCGGTTCGGGCCATCGTCCTGACCGGGGCGGGGCGGTGTTTTTGCGGCGGCGCCGATATCCGCGAGTTCGGCCAGCCCCCAATCCCGCCGTCGCTGCCCGACGTCATCGAGATCATCGAAACTTGCCCAAAGCCCGTCGTCGCCGCCCTTCACGGTGTCGCCTATGGCGGCGGATTTGAGCTGCCGCTGGGTTGTCATTACCGGATCGCGGATGCATCGGCCAAAGTGGCCCTGCCCGAGGTCACGCTGGGGCTGATTCCCGGCGCCGGCGGCACTCAACGCCTGCCGCGGCTGACCGGTATCAAGGCGGCGCTCGGCATTATCCTCAGTGGAAAGCCCGTCACCGCGGCGACGGCGCTTTCGTTTGGGATTTTCGATGAGATTGCCGACGCAGACCTCCTCGATGCCGCCATTGCCTTTGCCCTGGCCCGCGCCGATGAGGACGGGCCGCCGCCCCGCGTCCGCGACCTGGAGGTGGACGAACCCGAGGCTGGTTTTTTCGAAGACGGCCGCAAAAAGATCAAACGCCGCGCCCGCGGCCTGATCGCGCCCTGGCACTGCATCGAAAGTATCGAAAACACCACCAAACTCCCGTTCGACGAAGGCCTCAAGAAAGAGCGGGCACTTTTCCTCGAATGCCGGGAATCGGAACAATCGAAAGGCCAGCGCCATATCTTCTTCGCCGAGCGTGAGGCCGCCAAGATTCCCGACGTGCCCCGCGACACACCGGTCCTGGCCATCGAAAACGCGGCGGTGATCGGCTGCGGCACCATGGGCGCCAGGATCGCCATGTGTTTCGCCGATGCCGGTATTCCGGTGCGGATATTGGAAACCGACCCCGACGTGTTGGAACGGGGCTTAAGCCGTATCACCAAGACCTGCGCCGGGTCGGTCAAGCGCGGCAGGCTCACCGAGGCCAGCATGGATTCATGTCTGGGCCTGATCAAAGCCGCCACCGACATTGCCGAAATCAAGGACGCCGACATCGTCATCGAAGCGGTGTTCGAAGACATGGACCTGAAGAAGGAAATCTTCGCCAAGCTGGATGAGGTCTGCAAGCCCGGCGCCATTCTCGCCACCAACACCTCGACGCTCGATATCGACGAGATCGCCGCCGCCACCAACCGGGCGGATCAGGTCATCGGCACGCATTTTTTCAGCCCCGCCCATATTATGCGGTTGTTGGAAATCGTCCGCGGTGCCGAGACCTCGGCCCCGACCATCGCCACGGCGATAGTGATGGCGCGCCGTTTAAAAAAGGTCGGCGTCCTGGTCGGGATTTGCGACGGCTTTGTCGGCAACCGCATGTACCATCACTACACCCGCCAGGCCCATTTCCTGCTCGAAGAAGGCGCCTTGCCGGGGCAGGTCGACAAGGTGATCCATGATTTCGGCTTCGCCATGGGGCCGTTTGCCGTCGGCGATGTCGCCGGGCTCGACGTCAGTTGGCGCATTCGCCAACGCCGCGCCGAAACCAGGCCGGCCGACGAGCGCTATTCACCGATCGCCGACCGGCTTTGTGAAATGGGCCGGTTCGGCCAGAAAACCGGCGCCGGCTGGTATGCTTACGAAGACGGAAGCCGCACCCCGATCCCCGATGCGGTGGTCGAAGACATCATCCTCGGCGTGTCGGAAGAATTGGGGTTTGAACGCCGCGCCATCGACGACGATGAAATCCAGCAGCGCTGCCTCTATACGCTGATCAACGAGGGCGCCAAAATCCTCGACGAAGGCCTGGCGCTCAGGGCGTCCGATATCGATGTCATCTGGGTTTATGGCTACGGCTTCCCGGCGCACAAGGGCGGGCCGATGTTTTATGCCGATCAAGTCGGGCTTGGGGTGGTCTTCGACGCGCTTTGCCGCCTCGCCGATATCCACGGCGACTTGTTCACACCCTCCCTGTTGCTTGAACGGCTGGCGGCGGCGGGTAAGGGTTTCAAGGACGTCTCAGGCTAAAAGGAGAAATTCAAAATGACCAGCGAACCGCCGAAATCGCTTGCCGATCAATTCGCCTACCGGTTCGGCGCCCCACCGGCCATGTATGAGCCGGCCGCCGGCAACGACACCCTGGCCTATCTGGCCGGGCGGCGCTCGCATCGAAAATTTTTGGACCGGCCCGTCGATGCGGCCCTGATCGAGACCCTTGCGGCGGCGGCCTTGTCGGCGCCGACGAAAAGCGACCTGCAACAACGCGACATCGTCATCGTTGAGGACCCGTCGTTGAAAAAAAATATCGGCGATTTGTTTCCGGAGGACCCCTGGATCGGCAAGGCCCCGGCGTTCCTGGTTTTTTGCGGCAACAATCGCCGCCAGCGGCAGCTTCATGAATGGCGGGGTCGGCCCTTCGTCAATGATCACCTCGACGCCTTCTTCAATGCCGCCGTCGATGCGGCGATTGTGCTGGCGACGTTCCAGATCGCGGCGGAACGGGTCGGGCTCGGCGGCTGCGCCATCAGTGCGGTGCGCAATCACGCCGCCACCATCAGCGAAATGTTGGCGTTGCCGGACCATGTTTTCCCGGCGGCGGGAATGACCCTCGGCTGGCCGGCGCATGAAGGCAAAGTCAGCCTGCGGCTGCCGCTTGCGGTGACCGTGCACAAGGACCGTTTCAGCGAACAAGGGCTTGAAGGCCACGTCGATGCTTACGACGCCCGCCGCGCCGGCCTGCAGCCTTATGCCAACCAGCGCTTCGCCGATGAAGAGGCATACGGAACCGTGACGCCTTATACCTGGAGCGAAGACAAGGCGCGGCTGTATTCGAAGCCGGAACGGGCCGATTTCGGCGCATTCGTCCGGTCCAAGGGCTTCAAGTTCGATTGAAGCGGCCTCAGGCGACCTCGATCCAGGTAATCATGCCGGCGGCGACGTGTTCCAGCATGTGGCAGTGGAATAGCCATTTGCCGGGATTGTCGGCGACGAAGGCGATGCGCACCTGTTCGTTCCTTGCAACCAATTCGGTGTCCCGCCAAGGCGCGCCGGTGACCGGCTTGGCGTCCCGCTCAATCACCCGGAAATGATGCCCGTGCAGGTGCATGGCGTGGGGAAAGGCGGTTTTATTGACCATGTTGATGACCGCCGTGCGGCCTTTGGGGATCGCCGCCAGCGGTTGCTTCTGCATGCCGACCTTGCCGTTGAAGGCCCAGACCAGCTTTTTCTCAACCAGTTCCTGGATACTGAACATTTTTCCGTCGATGGAGCCTTCACGCAACCCGCCCATGGCGCCGCCTTCCATCACCATCTCAATCGCCTGAGCGCCGTCCAGTTTTGGGGTGGCGAGGCGGGAATTGGGGCTGAGCACGATGGGAGCCTCCGGCGGACGTTCACGTAGCGGCGGCCCGTTGGCGATTTTGAACTGCGCCGCCTTAAGGCGATTGCGGGTCGATACTTCCCACACCGGGATGGTGTCGCCCGGCTTGCCGTCGATGTCGATGATGACGTCGGCCCGCTGCGCCGGCGCCAGTCTTAAGGCCCCACCGAGCGTCCATGGGGAAACCGGTTGGCCGTCGAGGGCGATGACCTGAGGGGAGAGGGGTTCGAAATCGAAAGCCAGGGTGCGGGCGTTGGCGGTGTTGATCATGCGGACCCTGATCCTTTCCCCGGCGCGAACGGGAATATCGGGGTCGGTGAGGCCGTTGACGGTCAGCCAGTTGCCCATCCTGCCCGCGTGGGACCAGTCATGCAGATTGCCGAGGCTTTCCTCGTCGATCTGGCCGTCGGCGTCCAGGCGCCAGTCATCGGCGACGAACAGGAGTTCCCGGTCGACCTTGGGCGGCGCCTCTTCCTCGACGATCAGCATGCCGTAAAGGCCACGGGCGACCTGTTCCCAGGTCTTGGCGTGGGAGTGATACCAGTAGGTACCGGCGTCCGGCGCGATGAACGAATAATCGAACGTCTTGCCCGGTTGGACGGCGTCCTGGGTCAGCCCCGGCACGCCATCCATGGCGTTGTCGATGCGGATGCCGTGCCAGTGAATGGTGGTCGGCTGCGCCAGGCCGTTTTTCAGCCGCACCCGGACTTTTTCACCGCGCTTAACCCGGATCAACGGACCCGGCACCGTGCCTTGATAGCCCCAGACGGACACCCCAGGCTTGTCCACGCCGGCCAGCGGCGCGGTCCCCGGTTTCGGTTCCAAAACCTGATATGCATCGCCGCCAGCCGCCATGGAACGCCACGGCGGCAATGCCATCGCGGCGCCGAGGGTGCCGGCGCCGGCGGCGATAAATTTTCGTCGTGAGATCATTTAATAATTTTTCCAAATCGGCCCGAAAGCGGACAAAGTTGGCGGATGGGTTAGGGGTCCGCTAATGACCTTAGCCGACATCGGAAAGAGTTGTGGAGAGATAAGTAGATATATTTTTGGAAGATATTTTTTATTACGGCCAAACAATCAACGTGTCGATCTGGTCCGTGGTGGTGATTCTGAACAGCGCCCTCGGGTTAAATATGCAAAATTCCATGCTTTCGCCGGCCTGTTCATGAGATGCCTCTGTGGTGGCCCACATAAAAAAATCACATGTCTCTGGGTCGATGACGCCCCGAATCTCGACACCCCCGTCAGCTGAAAGAAGTCTCTTAACGACTTCACGTGTGGGGTTCTTTAAAGCCGAAGGCATAAAGTCTGACAACGTGCTAAGCATTTTTATCAATACCTCCCCGTTAACAAACCTGAACGCAACCTTACATGATGGGGCCCGGTAAGGATAGTGGATTTTCACCTATTCACCTGATTGTGTAAGAAACCGATCTGCATTTCAGAGTTGCATTGATTTTTTGCCGAGTTTCCTTCAGCCTGACCGATGACCTCCGTTCTGGATTTGATTTTGGTCAAGGTGCTCCTGCGGCCGCCAATTTAACATCGGCTTAATAACCAAAGTAGGAATTGACGGCATGGAATGCGAGACCCTGAAACAGTTCGACCGGGCGGTGCCACGGTATACCAGCTACCCGACGGTACCGCATTGGCAGGCCGGCGTCACCGATGATAGCTATCGCGGTTGGCTTGGCGCCGTCGCCGAAAGCGATGCCTGCTCGCTTTATTTCCATGTGCCCTTTTGCGCGGCCATGTGCTGGTATTGCGGCTGTCATACGAAAATCGTCAAACGCTACCAGCCGGTTGCCGATTACGCCCAGGTGCTTGGCCAGGAAGTGGCGCTCGTCGCCGGCACGATTCCGGAGCCGCCGCGCGTTACCCACGTCCACTGGGGCGGCGGCACCCCGACCATGCTGACGCCGGAGGATTTTTCCTCCCTGATGGAGACCGCCCGGCGCCATTTCAGGTTTGCCGATGACGCCGAGGTGGCGGTGGAAATCGACCCCCGGACCATGACCAGGAACATGGCCCAGGCCCTGGCCAAATCCGGCGTCACCCGCGCCAGCATCGGTGTCCAGGATTTCAACACCCATGTGCAGAAGGCCGTTAACCGTATCCAGCCCTATAAGGTCACCGAAAGGGCGGTCGCCTGGCTGCGTGACGCCGGGGTCAATGCCATCAACTTCGATCTCATGTATGGGCTTCCCGGCCAAAGCATCGACGATACGATTCTCTCGGTCGATCTCGCCCACAGGCTAGCCCCGGACCGGCTGGCGGTTTTCGGCTACGCGCACGTGCCGTGGATGAAGGCGCACCAGCGGATGATCGACGAAGACGCGCTTCCCGACGGCCCGGCGCGGATGGCGCAGGTCGATGCGGTGGCGAAGCGGTTGGCCGAATATGGCTATCGGCGGATCGGCCTGGATCACTTCGCCCGCGCCGACGACGCGCTGGCCATGGCGCTCGATCAGGGCCGGCTCAAACGTAACTTTCAGGGCTACACCACCGATCCGGCGCCGGTTCAGCTGGGTTTCGGCGCGTCGGCCATCGGCAGCCTTCCCCAAGGGTACGTTCAGAACGAAACGTCGCTGCGTTCCTATGCCCGGTGTATTGAGGACGGTCGCCTGGCGGTCGTTCGGGGCATCGAACTGACGGCGGACGACCGGCTCCGGCGCGCCGTCATCGAACGGCTGATGTGCACCCTTGAGGTTGACCTGACCGCATTGGCGGATCGCTTCGGCGTGGCCGAAACCTTCGGGCCGGAACTGGACGCCTTGGCGTCCATGCAAACGGCCGGACTGGTGGAGATCACCGCCAGCCGCATCCGCATTACCGCCGAGGGACGGCCGTTGATGCGCACCGTTGCCGCCGTTTTCGACCGTTACCTGGAAACCGGAGTCGCACGTCATTCCCAGGCCGTTTGACCCAAATAATGGCGCCGCACGGCGGCTTGAGCATCAGTGCCACCTATGACATGTTTGCATAGTCTGTTCACTCCAATGGCGGAAGTGATGTCGAAGTGGCTTGCCATCACTCCATTGCGGAATGCCGTGGGTATGACCTGGTTCAAGCAATGACATGACCACTACCGTCGCCACCGTCGATGTGACGGACTACTATTTCTCTTCCGACAATTTCTGCGCTTTTTCCTGCCACGTGATGGAGAACACGGTCTACAAGGAAATGCAGCAATCGAAGCACTGGAAGACGCCGTCCGGCGTGCGCCCGAAGTGCGCGGACTGCCACGTCTCCGGCCGGCTCACCTTCGCCATGTGGGACCACTTCGTCGGCACGGGCGAGCTGTTCGTCTGGGCGGCCAACGATTTTTCCAATCCCGAGGCGTTCGAGGTTCTTCGGCCCGCCGCCGCCGACCGGGTCCGTCTGGAAATGCTTTCCAACGACAGCGCCAACTGCCGCCGGTGTCACGTCATGGAGGCGATCAAACCGAAACGCAAACGCGGACAAAAGCAGCATAAGTCCGCCATCAAGGATAAAACCACCTGCATCGTCTGCCACTACAACCTGGTGCATAAGGAGGTCGAGCCTTCGGCGGCCTTCCTCAAGGCCATCGAGTAAAGGGAGAGACCGAATTTTGATACGATTGGGCCCGTTCAGGGGCAGGAGAGGTAATCATGCTTAAGAAAATGGGATTGCAGTTCGATCGGCTTAAGGCGAAGCGCGAGGGCCTTTTTGAATCCGGCCATTCGGCCAAAGCCGGCAAGCTTCTTTCGTTCTACACCCGCATCATGACAAGGGTCACCTATACGGAAAGGTGTAGTGTGTTCATTCATGATCCTGAAAGAGACACGGTCTGGTTGAAGGCCGGCACCGGCGTCCAGGAACAAGAGATCGAGGTTCCCAAGCAGGGCTCCGTGGTCGGAGAAGTCATTGGCACGGGGAAACCCGTTATCGTCTCCGATCTTGACGCCAAATCAGGCGCCCACAAGACGACCGACGAAAAGACCGGGTTCGTGACCCGCAATATCCTGTGCGTTCCCATCAAGAGCCCGGTCCGAGACGAAATAACGGGTGCGTTCCAGCTTTTGAACAAAACGAATGACCAGGATTTCACCGACGAGGATATATCGCTCGCAGAAGAGATCGCCGAGCATCTGCAGGGAGAGGTCGACGCCATCTTCCTCGACCAAGAGGTCTTTGGACTCAGTGAACAGCTTTACTCGGTCGCGAGGAAGACAATGAATACCTTGATTGCCATGGTGATCCTGGTGCCGATCCTCGCCCTGGCGGCGATGGCTTTCCTGCCACGGCTCTCAGGGGGTTGAAGTCGAATGCGCGCCTTGTCGGTTTTCAAATTAGAGGCCGCTCTTGGCACCTGGGAAAGGCCATGCAAGGGGCGAAAACCAGATATGCAAAAACGGCCATAACTTAAAGTCGGATACTTAACGCCGGTCAATGTTGGGACTAGGGAAGTGATGTGTAATTCAATACAGAGAAGATTTCTTACAGTTATGTTTTATGTTTGTTTTGATCAAGTTCCTCAAGTCGATAGGAGATCAATAAATGGCCGTCATCGACACCATTGAATACCGCCAAACCGGGACCGGTAAACCCGACAAAAGGGCTGCCGCACCGGTTCCCGCGCCGGCCTTGGGAAAAGTCGAAATCCCGAAATACATGCGGGATGTATACACCTGGGCCTATATCGATCCGGTCAACGTCCGGCTTTTGGATCATAACTGGGTCGTTAACTTGGTGTTGTGGGGAAACAAGAAGCGCCTCCAGGACGTCCTGTTCGATGAGCTGGAGCCGGGCCGCCGCGTCCTACAGGCCTGCTGCGTCTATGGCGACCTGTCGCCCAAGCTGGCGGAATTCATCGGCGCCGATGGACAGCTTGAGGTGATCGACGTTTCTCCGGCCCAACTCGAAGGCTGCTATAAAAAATTAAAGGACTTCCCGCAAGTAACCGTGCGCGCGGCCGATGCCGCCAATCCCGGCGGCGGGCCTTATGATGACGTCATCAGCTTCTTCCTGCTGCATGAAATGCCCGAAGATTATAAACACGCCGTCGTCAATTCCCTGCTCGACAGCCTCGCCCCCGGCGGCAAGGTGATTTTCATCGATTATCACAAACCGCATTGGGCACATCCGTTGAAATGGGTCACGGCGCTGGTCTTCGCCCTCCTGGAACCGTTCGCCAAGAGCCTCTGGCACCACGAAATCACCGGCTTCGCGAAAGATCCGGGCCGTTTCCATTGGCGCCAGGAGACCTATTTCGGGGGGCTTTTCCAAAAGGTCGTTGCCCAGCGCAAACCGCTGTAGGCCGGCGTCTCCCCGGTTTATTTTGGTCGTTCGTTGGCGACACTTAACCAGAATCAAGGCCGAATACGCCCCTTTCCGATATCTATATAGGCTAGACCCTAATCAATGCTTTGGAGGAGGAACAATGGCTAAAATCTTAGATGTGCTCGGAGACGACCATCGGAATATGGCACGGTTGTTCGACCTTCTGGCCCGGGAATTGAATACGTTCAAGGACAGTGGCCGTCCCGACTACGACCTGGTGGAGAGCATCCTGGAATATTTTGCCTGCACTATCCGGACCTATGCCACCACCCCAAGGAGGATCTGATATACGAGAAACTGCAGACCCGCGACCCGGCTAGCGCCAACGTCATCGGCAACCTGAAAATCGAGCATCAAAAACTGTCGGCCTTGACGATGCGGTTCTCGTCCGCCCTCAGGAACGTGCTCGAAGACCAAACGTTGCCCCGGGACTGGTTCCTGGAACTGGGCAATGATTTTCTCACCCTGACGCGCAGTCACATGCTGATGGAAGAGGTCCTGTTCTTCCCGGCGGCTCGCAAGGCCCTGACGGACGAGGACTGGGCCGAATTGGACGACGCCTGGGAGACGGTCGCGGACCCGCTGTTCGGAGAGCAGACACAGAAGAAATACGAGGGGCTCTACCAGGAAATCATGAACTGGGAAGCTCAATCCCAACCCCAGGCCCAGGCGTCCCTCTGACCATAGCAACCCTGTTCAACTCACGGGACCCTCGGGTCCCTTTTTTTTGCCCTCTAGGGTCTTTCTGGATAATTCAGAGTTCGGCCGGATGCTCCAGCGCCTCGATCAGATCCTCGATCCGGGCCACATGCACCCGACGGCCGGAGAACTGGGCGATATCTTCCTCTTCGAAGCTGCGAATGGTCCTCGACATGGATTCGGGCCGGATGCCGATCATCGCCGCCATGTCCTGGCGGGACAACGGCAGTTCCAACGTCAGCGTGCCGTCCTTGCCGGTAACACCGTAACGGTCCTTCAGCACCAACAGCAGGTGGGCAAACCGCGCGCGGACGGGGGATGTCGTGGTTTGCAGGACCTTTTCCTCGGCGGCATCGAGGTCCTGGGCCGCGTGTTTCAGAAAACGCAGCCCGAGCGCCGGATTTTTCTCCAGCAAGGCGCGTACGGTCGGGCCACTGACGGAACAGACAGTCGACTCCTCAAGGACCTCGGCGCTGTTGTTGTGATCGTTGCCGGCCAAGAATGACCGATAGCCCATGGTGTCGCCGGAATGGCTAAGCCGGAGCAGGACCTCATTGCCGGCCGCATCCATTTTGCGAATACCGATGAGGCCGCTTTCGATGCAATGAACGCCATGACATTTATCACCCTCGTGAAAGATCACGTCGCCGGGAAGGTGCTGGCGGCTGACCTTGCCCTGATCCAAGAGCGCAAGCTCATCGTCGGTCAAAATACACCATTCGGTGCGGCCCCGCGCCTGGCAGGTAAAGCAGTTCCCAGAGGAGGCGGATATGTCACCGTCGTTCATCGATGGGTTCGTCCTTTCGGCCCCTAAGGTAACCCGTTGCCTCTCGACATGGGACGGCATCAAAGGCCGTATTGCCGCTGATGATCTGTGTCAAAACCTATCGGACCCGATGGGCGCCTACAATCATATTCTGGCGGTATTGGTGTCAGGCCCCCGTAGGGCCGCTGACGCACGGGCTACAGGTACTTGACGGGGGTCAAGGCGACCGACAGTCATGCCCACTAGGCTCAAGGTTACATGATTACACTGACGCCCCGTCGGCAGCACAATCCGGCCCCCCGCATTCCCAGAAACGGCGCCTGTCGGATACGGGCCATATGCCCCGCACCGTGTACGCTACTGGAGAGGAGAATGACCAAAGACGGTAATATTCCCCAAGCCGCACGTAATTTCGTCGATCGGTTCGGCAAGGACGCACCGGCCGAGGCCATGCAACGCGCCTATGAATTAAGAGAGGCCGGAAACGAAGAAGGGCACACGACCTGGATGCAGATCTACGAACAGGTGAAACGCCTTGTCGAAGACGGTGGCGGAGGATTCAAACACTAACGGCGTTATGACGCCACCGCCGCTTCCTCGTCA
>DASCOC010000072.1:0-7448 GCA_036011805.1 Rhodospirillales bacterium | reverse complement strand
GCAAGTGTCGCGACACCAGCCAGGGTGTCCAGGGGGGTGATTTTCCCCTGCCACTGGAACGGGTTGGCGGAAATCGCCTGGATCAAATCCTCGGCTTTTTTTCGCGCCAGGGTTAAATCGGATACCAGCTGGATTAGGCCGAAATCGTTACCGCCCAGGCTTCCCGCGACATCGGTGGGCTCCAGTATTGTATCGATAACCGACGAGACATGGACAAGCACGCCATCAAGGGCATTCCGGCCCAGGCGGCGGCGGATGTCATCGGCATTCACCAGATGCAGCACGATCAGACTTGGCGTTGTCAGGCCTTCCATGTGGGCAAGTACATGGGTCAGTTCGCGGAAAAATTCGCGCCGTCCCGGCAACGGAAGGAACGAATGGGTCTCGGCCAATTCCTTGAAATGGATTTCGCGGCCCCTGGCCCGTTCGACTTCCGCCCGCAGCGGTTCGATCTGGCGGGTTAGCTCTTCAAATGCTTTTTGAATTTCAGGCGACAGGCCATCGGCCAAAAGGCCATCAAAAGCGAAAGCCTCTGTGCCTTCCCAGGGGGATTCCGCAGGCTCTTCGCCGTCACCCTTATCCTGCTTTTCCTCACCGGGGTCACGGCCTTGCCCTTGCTTGGAGCCACCGGGGCCCAAGGGAGTAATGGAGTGTGTCTTGTTCACGTCCATCCCGCGTGTCCTTCACCCAAGGGTTTCCACACATGGAATAACGCCAAAAAGCCATTATAACATAGTATATGGTTAAAGGTTCGTTGACGGCGCTTGCCTTCATACCAAAGATTAATAATAATTGCCCGCTTTCCTGCCCTAAACGGGCTTTACAAGGCACTTTCCCATGGCAAACGACAACCCCGTAATCGGTATCCTGATGGGCTCCAAATCCGACTTGGAGGCCATGAACAGTGCCATGGAGACGTTGGAGGCGCTGGGAATCCCCTATGAGGTAAAAATCCTTTCCGCCCACCGAAATCCCGAACCGGTCAACGACTATGCCACCACCGCCCGCGACCGGGGCTTGAAAGTGATCATCGCCGGTGCCGGTATGGCCGCCGCGCTACCCGGTGTTATCGCCGCCCTGACCCCGTTGCCGGTCCTGGGCGTCCCCATGGAAACCAAGGTCATGGGCGGCATGGATAGCCTCTTGTCCATGGCGCAGATGCCGGGCGGGGTTCCTGTCGGCACCTTGGCCATCGGCAAGGCGGGGGCGAAAAATGCCGCCCTATTGGCGGCGGCGATTCTGGCGTTGAGTGATAAAAAAATCGCCCAGGCCGTGGACGATTTTAGAAAAACGCAGAACGACACGATTGCCGACATTCCGTCAAAATAACCGTCAAAGGCGACAACGGATTATGCTTGGCCTGTTCTCGCTTTCAGGCTGGTTTCGATATCTTCCATGGAAAGCCGCTGAAGCTTGAAGGCTTCCAGCAATTCAATCTCAATAGCGGCGTTTTTGCCAAGTTCGGTGGCGACCATGTATTTGATGAATTCCACCAAATCCCGGATATGACCGTGCAAGGCCAGAATGTTGGTCAGCAGTTCCCGGCGGATGATCGGCGGAAATTGGAGAATTTCCAGGACCAGAAGCTTTTTCACTTTCATGGTGATGCGGGCGCTGCCGAACATGCGATCGAGGCAAAAGCTGTAGATCCCAAAATCCAGCTTGCCGGCCACGACCTGGGTGAAATCCCTAAATTCATCCAGAAACGGCCCGGCGGTGATTTTTCGGGCCATCAGTTGCTTGACGATTTCCAGAAATTCCCTGTAGCGGCCGCGCGCGGGGCTGAGCTTGTCCCCCAGTTCAGCCTCCAAGGCCCGGATTTCGGCGTTGCGGAAACCGGCGCTGAGAACGTCTCGGGCCGAGTGCCGGACCATTTCGGAAAGGGCATTTTCCTCAATCAGCTGGAATAGGCGTTCGTATTTTTCGCGTTTCACCACCGACATCTTGTGGACCGCCCCCCCCAAAGGCAGCAATGCGGCCTGGGCGACCAACAGATCCTTGGAATAGATTGATGCCATGGCGGCGGCTTCCGGCAGCACCGGCGTGTCACGAAAATCATCGGTGATGACGAAACGGCTGCCGTCGAACACGGTCAAATACCGCCCCAGCCGGGTACAGGCGAGGAAGTGATCCGCTAAATCCTGCTGCAGGGCGCCGGGCACGCCGCCGGCCGCCCCGGTTTGGGGTGTTTCAGGATGATCAGCGGTGGTCACGGTCGGTATCATGATTTATCCGTTCCTAGGCGTCGTTATCATAGGCGAGACAAAGGAAACACACCAGAGAGGTGCTCACAAAAGCGTGTTTGAACGTTACTGGCCACGGGGCGGAGTTTGGGGCATCCTTGTTTTCAGAAGGCGGTACCCCCACCGCCAGAAATGCCGAACTTCCCAGGGCTGATATTACCTCGGAACGGCATCCTGCCCCTAAAGGGACAGTGACATTTCCTACATCAACAGGGGGCGCGGTTCCCCCAATCGCGCCCCCTTCTTTTTGGGGGGGCTGCTCCCTTAACCCCGGGCGCGGCGAAAGGCGGCAAACGGCCCTGGCAGCGACGATAATGCCTTTTCGATACGCGCCTTAAACGCCGGAACCCTGAGGATATCAGCGATCCGCCGGTCCAAAAAATCCCAGGTCGCGGCTTTGTCCTCGGAATCGTCATTCAGCCAGTACAACACCGCCGTCGTATAGACCGGTAAAAGCAGCGTGCGCTTGGTGTAATAATTAAAATCGGCGGCGTCATCGCCGGCGGCGTACCAAATCGCATCCACCGTGCGCCAGGTCTGCCGTGCCGCCATTGGGGCATTCTGAGGCAGGGCCAGATACGCCAACAGGCGGCGCATGGCCTCGCGGTGGGGGGCCACCACTTGCAGCCGCGCCTTGACGCCCGCGGCGACGCGATCGCGTACCCGCATGGCGTCCAGGTCGAGGCCGGCCAATTCATCCAGCATGCCCCGGTCGGCCCAATCGGCCATATGTTCGGCCAAATCGGGAAGCCCGCCGGGAAACGCCCGCAAGTCCATTTCGGCGGCAAAACCGGCGTCCGCAACCCCGGCCTTCAGCGCCGCCTTGGTCCAGCCGTCAAAGACCACGTGACCCAAGGTAGCGAGAAGAATTTTATCACGCCTGGAGGTAAGCTCAGTCATTGTCCGCCGCCTTTTTTCCTTCCCGTATCCGTTCGCTCAGAGGAAGTTCGCTGCGGCCCATTTCATCCACATAGCCCAGCGTCGACAGGTCTTCCATGCGCATAGGATACAGGATTCCGTCCAAATGATCACATTCGTGTTGAACCACACGAGCGTGGAACCCGCTGACCTCACGCTCGATGGTGGATCCGTCAGGGGTCAGGGCCTTATAGCGAATGTGCCGGAACCGGGGCACCTTGCCGATCATGTCGGGCAACGACAGGCATCCCTCGACGCCAATGAAGGTTTCCTCGCTCAGGGCTTCGATCTCGGGATTGATCAACACCGTCATCGGGACGGCGTCTCCATTGCCGTTTTCACCGTCATCCTCTTCATCTTCCGCCTCTTCAAATTCCCCCTCTTCAATTTCATCGTCCAGGGCTTCACGGGCGCGGCTTTCGGAAATATGAAATATTACCAGCCGTTTGGGCACATGAACCTGTGGCGCCGCCAGCCCAACGCCGGAAGCATCGGCCAAGGTATCCACCATATCGGCGATCAGGCGGTGGATTTCGGGCGCCGTGGGGTCGTCGATGGCGTCGGCGGTGCGATTGAGCACCGGATGTCCCATTCTGGCGAGTTTCAGGATAGCCATTTTTTAAGCTTTCGCCCTTCCCATAACGGTATGGGTATGATAGATAGCGCACCCTTGTTACGGAAACACCTAAGTTTCCTGATCTTAACATGAAGAGTGAGAACAATCTGTGCAAGTCACGGTAAGAGATAACAACGTCGACCAGGCCCTCAAGGCGCTGAAGAAGAAAATGCAGCGCGAAGGCATTTTCCGCGAGATGAAACTTCGCCGTTCCTACGAAAAGCCGTCGGAACGCAAAGCGCGTGAAAAAGCCGAGGCCATTCGCCGCGCCCGCAAGCTTGAACGCAAGCGCCTGGAGCGCGAAGGCTTCTAAAAAGGCCCTTTAAGGCCTTTCGCTTGGTCACCGTAAAAAAAAACCGCCGAGGACGTATCGGTCCCGGCGGTTTTCGTGTGCCTGGAATTTAATTTTTTAACCGCAAATTCGTCGTCGCAAATGAGTCCATTTGCTCGGGATTTGCTCTTTTGTAACGCAAATGCGTCGTCGCGGATGATTCCATCCGCTCGGGATTTGCTCTAGGCCAGCGCCTGGACGATTTCCTCGGTCATTTTCTTGGCGTCGCCGAACAGCATCATGGCGTTGTCGGCGTAGAACAAGGGGTTGTCGACGCCGGCATAGCCGGGCGACAGCGAGCGCTTCACGAACAGCACCGTGCCCGCCTTTTCGGCATCCAGGATCGGCATCCCGGCGATCGGGCTGGTGGGATCGGTCTTGGCCACCGGATTGGTGGTGTCGTTGGCGCCGATGACGAAGGCGACGTCGGCAGATGAAAATTCGTGATTAATTTCGTCGAGCTCGAATACCTCGTCATAAGGAACATTGGCTTCGGCCAGCAACACGTTCATGTGCCCCGGCATCCGTCCGGCAACCGGGTGGATGGCGTAAGCGACTTCTACACCTTCCTCTTTGAGCACATCCGCCATTTCGCGGAGCGCATGCTGGGCCTGGGCCACGGCCATGCCGTAGCCAGGAATGACGATCACCTTGTTGGCGTTTTTCATCAGGAAGGCGGCATCGGCGGCGGCGCCGGCTTTCGCCGTTTTATCACCGGTGTCGGCAGCCGATGCACCACTTGTATCGCCGCCGAACCCGCCCAGAAGGACATTGATGATGGACCGGTTCATGCCCTTGCACATGATGTAGCTGAGGATGGCGCCGCTTGACCCCACCAGGGCGCCGGTAATGATCAAGGCCGGATTGGAAAGGGTAAAGCCGATACCGCAGGCGGCCCAGCCCGAGTATGAGTTCAGCATCGAGACCACCACCGGCATATCGGCGCCACCGATGGGAATGATGAGCAGGAACCCGATCAGGAAGCTAAGCGCGGCCAGGGTCCAGAACGTGCCCGGTGTTTGGTCGGTGATCAGCAGCAGCATATAGACGACGATCAATCCCGCGATCACGGCATTCAAGGGATGCTGCATCTTGAACGTGATCGGGTTACCGCTCATCAGGCCCTGCAGCTTGGCAAAGGCGATGATCGAGCCGGAAAAGGTGATCGCGCCGATCACCAGCCCTAAGGACATTTCGATAATACTGCCGGTGTAAATATCGCCGACGGTGCCGATATTATAGGCCTCGGGGTTGTAAAAAGCGGCGCCGGCGACGAACACGGCGGCAAGGCCGACCAGACTGTGAAAAGCGGCGACCAATTGCGGCAGCGCCGTCATCTGGATCTTGAGCGCCACCACGGTGCCGATGGAGCCGCCGATCAGCATCCCCACCAGGATCATCGAGAAACTGACCACCGACGGGTCGGACAACGCGGTCAGGATGGCGATGACCATACCGGCGATGCCGAACATGTTGCCCTGACGGGCCGATTCAGGCGAACTCAGCCCCCGGAGCGCCAGGATGAACAGCACGGAAGCGGCAAGATAGGCAAATCCCGTCATGATCCTGCTCCCGCCTTAGTTTTTTTCTTGAACATACTCAGCATCCGCTGGGTCACGATGAAGCCGCCGAAGATATTAACCGAGGCCAGGGTGACGGCGATAAAACCCATGATTTTGGAAAAATCCATTTCACTGGGCCCGGCCGCCAGCAGGGCACCGACGATGATCACCGAGGAAATCGCGTTGGTCACCGCCATCAACGGCGAATGCAACGCCGGGGTGACGCTCCAGACCACGTAAAAGCCGATAAAACAGGCGAGCACGAAAATCGTGAACAGGCCGAGAAACGGATCACCGCCACCGCCTTGAGATTGAACCTCGACCAATTTGGTTGACGCATTAGCGAGTTTCTCGGATTTTTCAAATAGGGCGGCCGCTTGCGTCGCTAATTCCGCGGCCAGATCCCGAATGGTTTCCGCATCCATGATTATTTGCCTTTTCGCTTGGGCTTGGTGGCCGGTTTCTTTGCAGGTTTCGATTTATTCGCGGCCTTCTTCGACGGTTCTGTTGCCGTCAGCCTCGGGTGGACGACTTTTCCATCCTTTGTCACCAGCGTTCCGGTGACGATTTCGTCTTCCCAATCGATGGCCAGCGTCTTGGTTTCGCCGTCAACCAGGGGGGTAATGAAATTGAGTAGGTTCTTGGCGAAAAGCTGGCTGGCGTCTTCCGCCAACCGGCCGGCGACGTTGCCGTGGCCGACGATTTTGACGCCGTTCTTGGTGATGACGATCTGATTCAACTTCGACAACGGGCAGTTACCGCCGGCCTCGACCGCCAAATCGACGATCACCGATCCGGGCTTCATGGAGGCGACCATTTCTTCGCTCACCAACACCGGCGCCGGACGTCCGGGGATCAATGCCGTGGTGATGACGATGTCCTGTTTGGTGATGTGTTCGGCAACAACTTCCTTTTGCTTGGCGAAGTATTCCGGCGGCATTTCCTTGGCGTAACCGGCTTCGGTCTGGGCATCCTTTTCCATTTCAGGGTCAACCACCAGGAACTTGCCGCCCAGGCTTTCCACCTGTTCCTTGGTTGCCGGGCGCACGTCGGTCGCCGTCACCACAGCACCCAACCGCTTGGCCGTGGCGATGGCCTGCAGGCCGGCGACACCGACGCCCATGATAAAGGCCTTGGCCGGCGCCACCGTGCCCGCCGCCGTCATCATCATCGGAAAGGCCCGCCCGAATTCAGCCGCCGCGTCCAACACCGCCTTATAACCGGCAAGGTTGGATTGCGACGACAGGATATCCATGCTTTGCGCCCGCGTGATGCGGGGCATCAATTCCATGGCGAAGGTGGTTAAACCGGCACGCGCAAAGGCCGGCATTTCTTTCGCGTTGGAAAGCGCGCCAAGCGACGCGACCAGGATTTGGCCCTTCTTAAAATACTTTAACTCAGCCGCATCCGGGGCCAGAATCTTAAACACCACATCGGCGCCGTTGACCGCCGCCGCGGCGGTTCCGGCAATAGAGGCTCCGGCATCCTTGAAGGCGCCATCGGTAAACGAGGCGCTATACCCGGCATCCTTTTCGACGGCGACCTGAAAGCCGAGATCAATCAGTTTTTTGACCACTTCCGGAGACGCGGCGACACGTGTTTCGTTATCGCGGCGTTCCTTGAGGATGGCAATTTTCATGGGAGAATCGTCCTTGTCGTCCGGGTAGCCATATTAACGTCTTGCATGGCCTGTTATGCCTTCTAGGGCCTGAATTCACAAGCCCCGGTTCGCCGTAAGCCCACCCCCACCAAGGTCTTCAAGAAATTAGTTCATTATG
>DASCOC010000071.1:0-7072 GCA_036011805.1 Rhodospirillales bacterium | reverse complement strand
GCCCTGTTGTTCATTGGATGCCTTCTGAGAAAGGGGATATGCGCGGTGCTGTCCCAACGGGAATACAATCGTGAAATGGCCTTCAGCTTGAAGATGTCCGTCGGATTGGATGAGGCGATAGACCAAGCCCAGCAGAATCAATGGGAAGGCGTTCTGGCGGAACTCCTGTCCATGCCCAAAGAAATCCCCCCCAAAAATCTTAAAAAAACGAGCCGATCCCGGTACTCTTAAGAGCCGCCTAAGAGTTTTCGGCCATACGTGATTGCGCATCGACCACGGCGAGGGCGCTCATATTGACGATTCCTCTAGCGGTGACCGACGGCGTCAGGATATGGACCGGCTTGGCGGTGCCGATCAGCATCGGTCCGATGGGCAAGCCGCCGCCCAAGGACTTCAGCAAATTAAAGGCGATGTTGGCGGCGTTCAGATCGGGCAGAATCATCAGGTTGGCCTGACCCTTTAAGCGGGAGTTGGGAAAGATCTCTGGCGCAGGTCCTCGTCCAAGGCGAGGTCGGCCTGCATCTCGCCGTCGATCTCAAGGTCCGGGGCTTGTTGCGTGACCAATTCCACCGCCCGGCGCATGCGTACCGCAGATTCCGTCGGGGCGGCGCCGAAATTGGAGTGCGACAGCAACGCAATCTTCGGAACCTCGCCGAGCCGGGAAACCGCTTCGGCGGAGAGCCGGATCATTTCGGCCAATTCCTCCACCGTCGGTTTTTCGCTGACTTGGGTATCGCAAAGGAAGAAGGTGCCGCTCGGCATGATCAGGGTAGACAGCGCCGACACGCCGAGCACGCCCTCGGCCTTGCCGATGACGTCGAGAACATGGCCCAAGTGTCTGCGGTACTGGCCGATGGTTCAGCAGATCATGGCGTCGGCCTCGCCGCGCCATAGCATCATCGCCGCGATCACCGTGGTTTTGGTGCGGATGATGGTGCGCGCCGCGTCCGGCGACACCCCATTGCGTTCCATTATTTGATGGTAGCCGCGCCAATAATCGTCATAGCGGGGGTCGTCTTCAGGATTGACGATTTCAAAATCGGTTCCCAGTTTCAACCTTAAACCCAGCCTTTCAATGCGATTGGTGATGATTTCCGGTCGTCCGATCAGGATCGGCTGGGCCAGGCCGTCGTCGATCAACAATTGTGTGGCGCGTAACACCCTTTGGTCCTCACCCTCGGCCAAGACCAGGCGTTTGGGGTCCCGCCGGGCGTTATCGAATACGGGTTTCATCAACATGCCGGAGCGGAAGACAAACCGGGACAGTTGTTCAACGTAGGCGTCGAAGTCTTCGATCGGGTGGGTGGCGACGCCGCTTTCCATGGCGGCGCGGGCGACGGCGGGGGCGATTTCGATGATCAGGCGTAAATCGAAGGGTTTCGGGATCAGGTATTCGGGTCCGAACTTAAGTTCCGCGCCGCTGTATGCCTGGGCCACCACCTCCGAACTTTCGGCCATGGCCAGGTCGGCCAGCGCCCGGACCGCCGCCATCTTCATGTCTTCGTTGATGATGGTGGCGCCGACATCGAGCGCGCCTCGGAAAATGAACGGGAAACAAAGCACATTGTTAACTTGGTTTGGATAATCGGACCGGCCGGTGGCGATGACGGCTTCCGGGTTGGCCTTCTTGGCGGCCTCGGGGGAAATTTCCGGTTCCGGGTTGGCGAGCGCCAAAATGAACGGCTTGGCCGCCATTTTTTTGACCATGGCGGGTTTCAGGATGCCGGGCGCCGACAGCCCTAAAAACACGTCGGCACCGTCGATCACGTCATTCAGCGTGCGGGCCTCGGTAGCTTGGGCGTAGTTCTGCTTTTCCGGGGTCATTTCTTCTTTTCGACCCTTGTAGACGACGCCGGCGATATCGACGAGGGTAATGTTTTTCTTCTTCATGCCCAGGTGGACCAATAGGTCCAAACACGCGATTCCTGCTGCCCCGCCGCCGGTGGAAACCAGTTTCACTTCCTTTATTTTCTTGCCGACGACGCGCAATCCATTGGTCAACGCCGCCGCCGCGACGATCGCGGTGCCGTGTTGATCGTCATGAAATACCGGAATGTTCATCCGTTCGCGCAGTTTGCTTTCGACGATGAAACATTCGGGTGATTTGATGTCTTCCAGATTGATGGCGCCGAAGGTCGGCTCCAGGGCGGCGATGATCTCGACCAGTTTGTCGGGGTCGGACTCGTCAATCTCGATATCGAAGACGTTGATTCCGGCAAACTTCTTGAACAGGACCGCCTTGCCTTCCATCACCGGTTTCGACGCCAACGCCCCGATGTTTCCGAGCCCCAGAACGGCGGACCCATTGGTGATAACCCCGACCAGGTTTTGGCGAACCGTCAGGGAAGCGACTTCCGAGGGATCATCGACAATGGCTTCGCAGGCCGCGGCGACCCCAGGCGAATAGGCGAGCGCCAAATCATTCTGGGAGGCCAGCGGTTTGGTCGCCCTGACCGTAAGCTTTCCGGGCTGCGGAAGGCGGTGGTATTCCAAGGCTCTTTTTTTAAATGCGTCGTCAGACATAGGCTTTCCAGAAAAGAAAAAATAGTCTGCCGAATATTTCCGGCGGTGGCTCTGTTATCCTACCTTAAAGGAATTGACGGTGATGAAAACAAAATCAACATCCATTCCCAAGGTGATCGGCCATCGGGGTGCTGCCGGCCATGCGCCGGAAAACACCCTGGCGTCGATTAAGAAGGCCGGTGATCTCGGCGTCGGCTGGGTGGAATTCGATACCAAGATCACCGAAGACGGCGTCGCCATTATCTTTCACGACGATAAGCTGGAACGGATCACCGGGGTCAAGGGGGAGGTGGCGAATACGGCGTTAAAGGATATTCAGACCTTTGAAGTCGGCGCCTGGTTCGGTGAAGATTTTGCCGGTGAACGGGTGCCGACGCTGTTACAAGCGATCCAGGTATTGGCGGACCTTGGCCTGGGCGCCAATATAGAGATCAAGCCCAGCCCCGACTTAGCCCGGGAAACCGGCCGTGCCGTCGCGGCGGTACTGAACAGGGCATGGCCTGAAACCCTGCCCAAGCCATTGATCTCAAGCTTCGAGGCGCAAACATTGGAAGCCACCCGCGAGATCGCGCCCGATCTTGCGCGGGCGCTATTGGTGTTCAAAATCCCCAGGAATTGGCAGGCTCTTGTGGAGAGTTTGGACTGCGCCGCCCTGCATGCCCAAGCCAAACACCTGACGGCGGCAAAAGTCCGTGCCGTTCTCGACGCGGGGTACGCGTTGCGCGCTTTTACGGTTAACGAATCGGCCGAGGCCGAAAAGTTGTTCGGTTGGGGTGTCGATGCGGTTATCAGCGATTTTCCGGACCGCCTGTTGCCCATATAAGCCGCCACTGCCCGGAAGGGTCGGCGAAAGGGCCTTTTCTTTCGCCTTTGCAGGGACGAACATAGGCACAGGTTGTCGGCGTCATCCCTGATACGGAATTTCCCTTGAGCGCCATTTTTTTTGCCATCGTCCTGATCGCTTTTGTCGTCGCCGGGTTCCGGCAATTGACCTGGTCACCGTCTCCGGTTTCCGCAGACGCGGCCAAGACCGCCGAAGCCGGCGGGCCAATGCAGGATTTAGCCGTCGCCATGGTCGATGCGGCGACGGGTTCGGTGACCTTGGCGTTGGGGTTGGTCGGGGTGATGGCCCTGTTCTTAGGGCTGATGAAGGTGGCCGAAGAAGGCGGGCTTTTGTTGATCATCGCCCGTACCGTCCGTCCGTTGATGGTTCGCCTGTTCCCCGAGGTGCCCGCCGATCATCCGGCGATGGGCGCGATGATCCTCAACATGGCGGCCAATGCATTGGGGCTGGGCAACGCGGCAACGCCGTTCGGCATCCGCGCCATGCAGCAATTGGACAGTATCAATCAGACGAAGGGCACCGCGTCCAATGCGATGGTCCTGTTCCTGGCCATCAACACCTCCAGCGTCACCCTGTTGCCAACCGGCGTCATCGCCCTTCGCGCCGCCGCCGGTTCCACCGACCCGGCGGGGATTTTACCGACGACGCTGTTTGCGACCATCTGTTCGACGACGGTGGCGATCATTATGGCCAAGCTGTGTCAGCGGTATTGGCCGGTGCAGGCGGCTGACATGGCGGCGGCCGCCGCCGGCAGCGGTACTGGTGATGTGGAAACCGGTTCGCCCGACGCAGCAGCTAATGATGATACCGCCACCGAAGGCTATCCGGCGTGGGTGTCGATGCTGGTACTGGCCGGAATTGTCGGGATCATCCCGTTAACCATCCTTTACGGCCGCGCCATATCGCCGTGGATCATTCCCGGCTTGATGGTCGGGCTGTTGGGGTTCGGGGTGGTGCGCCGGATTAACATTTACGAAGCCTTCGTCGAAGGCGCCAAGGATGGATTTCAGGTGGCGCTCCGGATCATACCTTATCTGGTGGCTATACTGGTAGCCGTGGCCATGTTCCGGTCGTCTGGCGCCATGGATATGTTGGTGCAACCTTTAGGCGCCGTCACCGGCCTGGTCGGGCTTCCGTCCGAGGCCTTGCCGATGGCGCTGTTGAGGCCGTTAAGCGGTTCCGGCGCTTATGGAATCCTGGCCTCGATCATCCAGGATCCGGCCATCGGCCCCGACAGCTACGTCGGTTATCTGGTCTCCACCATCCAGGGTTCCACGGAGACGACCTTTTACGTGCTCGCCGTTTACTTCGGCGCCGTTGGAATCCGGCGCATTCGTCATACCCTGGTCGCCGCGTTGTCGGCCGATATCGCCGGGATCGCGGCCGCCGTCGCCATCGTTTCCTTCCTCTACGGGTAAGAGATGGTGACCGCTGTCCGTGGCTCCGCTGCGCCAGGCCGCGGCATTGCTCTCACTATCCTGGGCGGCGCGTTGCTGACCGCTAATGATGCCGTCCTGAAGTGGTTGACCAGTGATTACCCGGTCGGCCAATTGCTGTTCGTGCGGGGGCTTTTCGTGCTTCTGGCCATTTCTTTGATCGTTTGGCGATCCGGTGGGTTCTCCGTTATCCGCATCAACAGTTTCAAGGCCCAGTCCGCCCGCGCCGGATTCGCCATCACCAGCGGTTTTTGTTTCATCACCGGGCTTAGCTTCCTGCCGCTTGCCGATGCCCTTGCCATTACCTTCGCCGGGCCGCTGTTCATCACCGCCCTGGCGTCGCCGTTGCTGGGCGAAACCGTGGGTTGGCGGCGTTGGCTGGCCGTCTTTATCGGGTTTTTTGGGGTATTGGTGATGATCCGCCCGACCAGCGAGGCGGTGCAGTGGGCGGCGTTTTTCCCGCTGGCGGCCAGTCTGGCGGGCGCCCTTCGGGATATCACCACACTGCCGGTGTAATCGGGTCCGATCAGGGTGCCCGACTTTCCATCCAGCGCCCGTCTCATCGGCGTGGCAAAATCGGAGTCCAAGGCAACCGATGGTCTTTCGTGACCGCCGGATTTATGGACGCCGAACGGAAAAATAATCTTGTCGCCCTCACGTCGTCCGAGAACGAGTTCCCCGGTTTCAGCAAAGCCCTCGACATTCTCGTGGGTGGCGGAAAACTGGGACATGGTCTGAGCCATCACCTTGTCCGGTGGCATTCCCATGCCGGTGAAATGGTCGGCCATCCCTTCCATGGCCTGCGCTTGGCTCCGGGCAAGGTGGGACAACTGACTGCGTTTCTCGGTGAAGGCGGCTTGGTAAAGCAACCATATGGACAGCACGGCGACCGCCATGGCGACGCCGGTCATGATCCCTAATAGGACAAGCAATCGCTTGCGGTCACTCAATGTTTATTCCCCCATCAAATTTGGGGCCTCATAATTGCGCCTATTGGTATTGCCGGCAGGCTTTCTTTATATTGCTGCTTGAAATTATAAAGTTAAAATAATTCAAGTATATGTGCAAAATATGTCCATATATTTCAAAGATTTGGCATATTGAATTGCTTATTGGTTGAATATTTCCCTGGGTAATGCCTTCTGCAGGGTTTCCCGCGCCCGCATCGCCTTGTCGTCGCCCAAATTGGCGGACCGATCGATCCACATAAAGGCCTGGAGATCGTCTTTTTCCACCCCCTTGCCTTCGTAATAGAGGAATCCCAGGTTGTATTGGGCGGCGGCATGGTCTTGTTCGCCGGCCTTTTGAAACCACAGGGCCGCTTGGGCGTAGTCCTGGGGAACGCCTTGGCCCAGATAACTCATGATGCCCAAATTGTATTGCGCGCCGCTATGTTTTTTTTTGGCGGCGCGTTTGAACCACTGGGCGGCTTTTTTGAAATCCTTGTCGACACCGATACCCTTATAGAAAAGCAATCCCCGCTTGTGATCCTGATCGGCGCCGGCGTCCGTATCCGGCGACGTTTTTCTGGCAATTTTCCGGGGCTTCATTTCGGCGGTTTGCTTCGCCGCCGGTTTTGACTTGGGTGTTTTCGTCTTGGCCGGTGGCGATTTTTCAACGGCAGCCTTGAATTCCGGTTCTGCCGGCGGCGTCACCATGGCCTGGGGTGGCGGGGGCGGCGGGGCTGTTGCTTTGGACGATTGGGGCGGCGGTCGAATGGCGCCTTGGGGCGGCGGCGCTGATAAATCGATCACCACCTTTTTCGTCACCTTGTCGGCGGGCGAGGAAGAACCGAAAACATCCATATAAATCGAGTCCAGTCCGGCAACGGCGCCGGCGATGGTATCGGCAATGGCGTTGGCGGAATCCCTCTTGGCGGCGACGATTTGATCCGTATAAGGGCCAAGGACAGGGGCATCCCCGAGGAAGCCCGAAAGCGTCTCATCGTCAACGAACATGGCAACGCCTGGAACCAACAGAACGATGGCAATAACCAGGCCAGCGAGAATTTTTAGGATTGGTTTTGCCATTGGTGCCCGGTTCGCTATTTCCCCTCCTCTAGGGCCGCTTTGCGCAGCCCCGAAAGGGTCGCCACCGGTGAAATGGCATCCGGGTCGATGCGGAGTACGATAATCGCCGGCTTGCCGGAAGCGACGGCGGCCTCAAATGCGGCGGGGAAGTCCTCGGTTTTTTCGACGGTACCGCCGTGCCCGCCGAAGGCTTCCGCATAGGCGGCAAAATCGGGATTAACCAAATCGGTGCCTGAAAT
>DASCOC010000070.1:0-4367 GCA_036011805.1 Rhodospirillales bacterium | reverse complement strand
CGGCAATACCCGGTTGACCAAGCCCATTTGCAGGGCCTCCTCGGCATCGAACTGCCGCGCCGTGAAAAATATTTCCTTGGCCGCCGCCGGGCCGACCTGATCGACCAGAATTTTGAGGCCTTGCATCTTGTAGCCGAGGCCCAGTTTGGCCGCCGGCACCGCGAACCGGGAATCGGCGGCGGCGATGCGCAGGTCACAGGTCATGGCGACGCCGAGTCCGCCGCCGACGCAGAAGCCATCGATCTTGGCGAGCAACGGCTTCTTGGCGTCGACCAGCGCGTCGGTGGCTTCGGCAACGGCTTCGTTGTAGATGGCGACGGCGTCCTCGCCGGACCGTTTCTTGGCGAATTCGGAAATGTCGGCACCGGCTGAAAAGGCCTTGCCGCCGGCACCGGCGAACACGATCACCCGGACCGCGTCGTCATCGGCGAAATCCGCCATAACGATGGGGATTCCCTGCCACATCTCGTAGGTCAGGGCATTGCGCCGGGCCTGATTGTCGAAGGTAATGCGGCCGACGCCGTCTTTTTTATCGATGATCAATTGGTCGGTAATATTGTCCATGGGGGTCCTGAATAACTGGTTTGGTCACGCCCGGCATTGTTGCGCTTAAGCATTTTCCAGGCAAACAGTTATTGAGGGCGGGGTGCTTGCTATGACCCCAAAGGCTCCTTAGATTCCGGATCACTTGAAGCAGAGGAATTTCCTTTTTGATAGCGGCGATCGAACGTCTCACGGGCCTGGAATGGAAAGGCCAGGGCACCGTCTTCCTGATCGGGTTGGGCCACGGCGGCATCCATTGGATCGCCGCCACGCTCTACCTGCTGCTGCCCTTCATCACCCGCGACTTAGGCCTGACCTATACCGAGGCCGGAATGCTGGTGGCGGTCTTTCACGTCGCCGCCTTTGCCGCCAATTTCGCCAGCGGCCTGGTCGTTGACGTTACCGGTAAGCGCGTCGTGTTCCAGGTGTTGTCGCTGGCCATCGGCGCCGCCGCCTTGCTGGCCTCGGGGTTCGCCCAGGGGATTTGGTTGCTGGTGCCGATGGTGGTGCTGATCGGGGCAACCAATAATCTTTGGCATCCGCCGGCGATCTCGTTTCTGTCCCAACATTACCCCAACCAACGCGGCTATGCGCTGTCCATTCATGCGCTTGGCGCTAATGTCGGCGACGCCCTGGCGCCGTTGGCGGCGGGCGCGCTTCTGGTGTGGTTAAGCTGGCGGGAAACGGCCTCCGTCAGCGCCCTTCCGGTGTTCGTGGTGGCGGCATTGATCGCGGTTGTGCTGACCAAACGGGATCGGCCCCCGGATATTGAGGCAGGCTCATCTGCGAAGGAGGGGTCGGCACCGAAGCCGGGACTTGGCATGGGTCTGGCCGAATATTTCGACGGCCTCAAGGCGCTGGTCAAGAACCGGGCCGTCCTTCATCTTAGCCTGATGGCCGGTTTCAGGACCGTCGCCCAAATGGGGCTATTGATCTTCCTGCCGCTGTATCTGGCCGATGTCATCGGCATGGGGCCGTTCCTGATGGGGGTGACGATGATGACGCTGCAATTGGGCGGCGTCTGCGCAGCGCCCGTCGCCGGCGCCTGGTCGGACCGTATCGGCCGCCGCCCGGTGGTGTTGGGCGGCCTTTCCATCACCACGGTGCTGATCGTCTTGCTGACGTTGGTGCAAAATGAAACGGTCTTTATCGGCGGCGTCGCGGTGATGGGGTTTGTCATGTATGCCGCCCGTCCGGTCATCCACAGTTGGATGATGGACCTGGCCCCGCCGGAAGTCGCCGCCACCGCCACTTCCGTGATGTTCGGGGTGCAGGCGCTTTTTACCACCATCATGCTGATGATCGGCGGCGGTGTCGCCGATAAATGGGGGTTGGAGGTGGTGTTTTATCTTCTCGCCGCCTCGATGCTGGCGGCCAACGTGCTGGTTTACTTGCTGCCCAATAAGCTTCCCAGCGAAGAATCCGGGGGCTAAAGACCCTTTTGGCGCATGCGCCAGATCAGCAGATCGATCCGGTCCTGACCGTAAAAGGGCTCGCCGTCCAACACCATCAACGGCACGCCCCAGTGCCCAGCGGCTTGGTGCAGGGCCTGATTTTCCTCAATGGCGGCATCATAGGTATTGGGCCCGGCGGCGACATCGGTTTCCAGTTTCTCCGCGTCCAGCCCCGCCCGCCTCAAGGCATCGGCCAGGTGAGGCGGCTGGTCCCAGCCATCGACGGTACCGTCCCAGAGGATTCGCGACACCTGGTCCAGAAATTCCAGGCCTTTGCCCGACATCACCGCCGCCTGGCCCAATTGCGTAAGGCGGAATATATAGGGCTGTTCCTCCTCGGGGATGCCGGTTTCCATGTCCATCTGGATGGGATCGGGGATCGGCCGGCGGAAGGGCACGCCTAAGTTTTCGGCGACCCGGTGGCTGTCCAGCGTATGGTAGGGGCGGTAGAGCGGATTGGTGGTTTTGAAGAACTCCGGCGTACGCACGGCGATCGGGTAGATGGGGCGGACGTTGATCTCGACGCCCAGGTCTCGGTGCAAAGAAAGCAGGCGGTCCAGCGACAGATAGCAGTAGGGGCTGCGGAAGGACCAAAATAGGTCGATCGAAAATCCCATCCTTATGTCCGCGCCCATGGACCTGCCGGGGCCCGCCTCAGCCGAGTCCCATCTGTTGCAGCACCGCTTGCGTCAAAACACTCTTGGGGTCGGCGAACTCGCCCAAGATGGTGAAATGGTTGATATCGTCCAGCGTCATCAACCAGCACTCGATTCCACCCGGTGTTCCCCATTGCTCGGCAAATGCCTGGCTTTGGCGGAGAAATTCCTCGCTTTCGTCGCCGCCGACGCCGACGATCAGCGGTGCCTTGGTGGACGGTGACAGCGTGATCGGTGAATTCCGCGCCACTTGGTCCGGCGTAAATTGCAACGTTTCCTGCATGTAACTCAGCGGCATCGGCGTCAGGTCGTAAATGCCGCTCAAGGCGCATCCGCCCTTGATCACATTGGCCGGCAGGTGGTCTGCGAACGCCGGCCAAACGGTCGACATCATCATCGCCGTCAGTTGGCCGCCGGCGGAATGCCCGGAAACAAAAATCCGCTCCGGATCGCCGCCGAAGCCGGCGGCGTTTTGATGGGTCCAGGCGATGGCGGCGCGGCATTGGCGGACCAATTCGTCCAGGTCCACCGACGGCACCAGGGCGTAGTTGACGACGACCAGGGCCGCGCCCGACGGGACCATGCCGCGGGCCAGGAATCGAAAGTCGTTCTTGTGGCGGCTGAACCAATAGCCGCCATGCAGGAAGACGTTGACCGGCATGCCGTCGGCAAGGGCGCCGCCCGCAGGGCCGGTTTTCGGCAGGTAGATATCCAGGGTTTCCTCGGCGCTGGGCCCATAGGAAATATCAAGCCGGGCGTCGAAGTCGGCCAGCACCGCATCGCCCTGGGCCTGATAGACATCATGAATATCGGTGTGTTCCGGCACCCGGGCGCGGTTGTTGTACTGGGCATCCAGTCCGGTTTGGTCGTAGCCTTGGTAAATGGCGTTTTCGGGCATTCTCAGCGATCCTTGGTATTATTCCAGGGGCATGATGACATGATCCTGGTAGCCGGGGCGATCTTTTATCCTTTCGTACCAGGCTTCAAGACGGGGCAGGGCCGGGCGCTCGACTTCCATAGTGAACCAGCGGGCCGCCGAACAACCCACTGGAATATCGGCGATGGTGGGTTCACTGCCGGTCAGGTAATCGCGGCCTTCCAGTTGCCTATCCAACAGGGTCCACATTTGCCCGGCCTGTTCCACGGCGGCGTTGACGGCAGCCATGTCGCGGCCTTCGGGGGCGGTCCGGATCAACGCCCAGAAAATCACCGTCATATGCGGGTGCATCTTGGTCAGGTACCAGTCCATCCACTGAGACGCGGCAGCGCGTCCGGTTGCGTCTTCCGGCGACCACGGGGCACGGCCGTATTTTTCGGAAAGGTAGCGGACGATGGAATGGGATTCCCAGAGGATGAAGTCGCCGTCTTCCAGGGTCGGAACCAGGCCGTTGGGGTTTTTGGCCAGGTATTCGGGCGTGTCATTGCCGCCGTACGGCCCGCCGATATCGACCCGCTCGACCTCTAATTCCAATTCCGCCGCCAACCACATGACCTTTTGCACGTTGATCGACGTTTTGCGGCCCAAGACCCTCAACATCTTATCGTCCTTCTATTCATTGTTGAGTTATTCAATTTGGGCGCTGAACTTGTAGCCGCAGCCGACGACGGTGGTGATGATCTCCGGTTTTTTGGGATTGGGCTCGATCTTCTTTCGGACCCGGCTGATGAGGACGTCGATCAGCCGGTCGGTCGGCGCATCGGCGTCCTGGCTGAC
>DASCOC010000069.1:0-2572 GCA_036011805.1 Rhodospirillales bacterium | reverse complement strand
CACCTCCCTTGGCATCGAACGCTTCGACATGGCCATCGATTGGGGTTGGTTCCCTTACCTAACCAAGCCGCTTTTCCACTCCCTGACTTTTTTCAACGGTTACATCGGCAATTTCGGCCTCGCCATTCTGTTGGTGACGGTGGTCATCAAGATGGTGTTTTTCCCGCTCGCCAACAAGTCTTACAGGGCGATGAGCAAAATGAAGCTACTGCAACCGGAAGTGACCAAGATCAGGGAGCGTGTCGGCGACGACAAGACGCGGATGAACGAGGAGATGATGGCGCTCTATAAGCGCGAGAAGGCCAACCCGGCCTCCGGCTGTCTTCCGGTGGTGGTCCAGGTGCCGGTGTTTTTCGCCCTTTACAAGGTTCTTTTCATCTCCATCGAGATGCGTCACACGCCCTTTTACGGCTGGATCCAGGATTTGTCGGCCCCCGATCCGACGACGATTTTCAACCTTTTCGGCCTGATCCCATGGACACCGCCCGGATTCCTGATGATCGGGGTGTGGCCGCTGCTCATGGGGCTAACCATGTTCCTGCAGCAAAGGCTCAACCCGCAGCCGGTCGACCCCGTGCAGGCCAAGATATTCATGTTCCTTCCCATCATGTTCACCTTCCTGCTGGCGCGGTTTCCGGCCGGGCTGGTAATTTACTGGGCTTGGAACAACTTTCTTTCCGTCATCCAACAACAGGTCATCATGAGGCGCATGGGCGTCAAGTAGCCGGCCCGCGTGTCGATGGGAATGCCGTGCCGGCCGCGGAAACGAAACAAAATTCGCAACACGAGGCCGTGGAACGGGGGCGCTGGCTTTTTGCCCAGGAATGCCGCTTCATCGCCGCCGCCGCCAGCCTCGCGCAAGTGCCCTGGGCGGCCTTGCCGGAGGTCGCCTTCGCCGGCCGTTCCAACGTCGGCAAATCGAGCCTGATCAACGCGCTGACCGGCCGCAAGACCCTGGCCCGGACCTCGAACAAGCCGGGCCGCACGCGGCAGCTCAACTTCTTCGATCTCGGCGGCCGGCTGGTGCTGGCGGATCTGCCCGGCTACGGTTTCGCCCGCGCCCCAAAGGAACAAATCAGCAACTGGACGACGCTCATCGAGGCCTATCTGAAAGGCCGGGCGCAACTGCGGAGATGCTGTCTTTTGATCGACGCCCGCCACGGCATCAAGGACCCGGACCGCAAGGTGATGGCCATGCTGGACGGCTCGGCGGTCTCCTATCAGGTGGTGATCGTCAAAAGCGACAAGATCACCGAGACAGAGCTCGAGGTCCGCATCCAAGCCATCATCGGCGACTTGGCCGTCCACCCGGCGGCGCATCCCAGGGTGATCCCGACCAGCAGCCGCCAGGGCTCCGGCATTGCCGAACTGCGCGCGGCGCTGGCGGCGCTGGCAAAAAATAGGTGACTGTCCGGCTTTCAAGAAATCTATGAAAATCAATAGCGTCCGAGTTTTTCACGGGCGACGAATTCACATTCGAGAGAGACAAGAAGAACTGGCCGAAAGAAAACGATTAGGTAGTGTCTCAGTTTGAAAACAGCCGGGGTAGACAGATGACCAACCACCTATCCATGGTATTGGGGATTTTAAGGAGGTGTTAATGGATTTGTAGTTGGCTCGCGCCTTAGAAATAACCGCTTGACAAGGAGAGATTCTTATTTAGAATAATTCAAAAAGGTGTTTGCGGCGTTTTCCGTTGAAGCACTCGTTTCCCGTTCCTTTTCAACGGTACCGCAAATACCCTTTTTTTCTCCCAGCACCTACCTATACCATATGCACAGGCCGTGGACACAAGGATTCTCTATGCCTAGAGGCCCGAAACGCCCTGCCGATGTTGTCGGCGCCGCCGTCATGGTCGCCAAGATCGCCACTGGCGAAATCGAAGATGAAACTTCGCCAATGCCTGCTCGCGCAAAGGGTGGCAAAAAGGGCGGCAAGGCTAGGGCTGAGGCTCTTGATCCTCAAACGCGTCGCGAGATCGCTCGAAAAGCGGCAAACGCACGGTTTCGCTATTGCGGCTTTCACCTTGTCGATGTCGAGTCTTCTCTTGTCCTTGACGACGTTATCGATGAGGAAGTCGATATCCATGACCTTGCCGAAGCGGGAAAGATTAACAAACTTCCGGCACGACAAATCGTCGACGTAGGCCTTGATGGCATCCCGGCACTGCCTCGCAACGAAATAGGCACCGTTTATACCTCCTGACGACGAACCGACTATATAATCAAATGCTTCGGTCAAGCCTTCATCTTCCAAGGCCGACAGAGCTCCGATGCCGTAGGCCCCCCTCATACCGCCACCTTGAAGCATGAGACCGGTCTTGATTTCCGATCTTTTCCCGGCGGCGATTTCAATCTTCCTTTTCGATAGGTTTCCGATAACCGCCTAGCCGTTTATTTTCTCCATAATACGAACCCGCTTGACTCGTTTCTTTCCCTTTTAGGCCGCTTCTTTGCGCTCTTTCGTGTCCAGTACCCCAAGCAGGCCTAGCCGCATGTGTCCTGATCGCTCCGACGATGAAGAGAGAAATATTATCAACGCGGAGGACGCGGAGAAATAAAGAAGCATTTAA
>DASCOC010000068.1:0-3579 GCA_036011805.1 Rhodospirillales bacterium | reverse complement strand
AACCGATGGGTGATAACTCGGCCTGCCAGTTGCCAGGGGTTCAACTCGGCTAAAGCCCAGGCCACCCAGATCAAGCTCATCAACAAACACATCGACCACGCGAACGGGATTGTTCTCGCCAACATAATCGTCCAGTCGTCCGGGGAACAAAGTGCTCTGGCCGCGGTCTTCTCCCTCAACAAAACGCTTCATAAAGACCTCCCGCTAAAACTATGGGAGAATCATATCATGCATCCCGTTTTTACACAGCCTGGGTCAAAGATCGGGATAGGGGGGCACCGGGAGGGGGAGCGGACCGGCGCCGTTATTTTCGTATCCGCTCTAAGCCAAGGAGCGTCGAGAACGGGACATTCACAAGGGCAGGCCCGCATGGGCCGAGGCCCGGTCCCATTTGCTGTCGAGGTCGGCATCGAAAATCAGCTTGCTGTCGGCCGGCGCCGTCAGCCAGTCCTGGCGCATCAGTTCCCTTTCCAACTGGCCGGCGCCCCAGCCGGCGTAACCGAGAGCGAAAAGGCTTTGGCGAGGGCCATTGCCCTTGCCGATCGCCTCCAGGATTTCCAGTTGAGTGGTAATCGACACCTCGTTGTCGACCTCGGTGGTGGCGCTGGATTTGTAGTCGCTGCTGTGAAGCACGAAACCACGGCTCGGCTCCACCGGACCGCCGTAATGGAGGCGGATGGTTCCGGCGATCTCGTCGCCGCCAATGCCAAATCCCTTCAGCAGCGTATTCAGGGGGCCGCTGCCGATGGCGCGGTTGATGACCAGGCCGAAGGCTCCCGAGGCATCGTGACTGACCATGTAAATCACCGTGCCGGCGAATCGCGGATCGCCGATTTTGGACGAGGCAACCAAAAGCTGCCCGGACAGACTCTGGGCGCGCGGCTCCTTTTCCCCGCCCATCACCGGCGCCGACGCGGCAAAAACAAATGCGGCGATCGCCGAAACTATGACAGGCCGGAACATCATGGAACGCATAATAGCAGAAACCGGGGCGGGAAATCACTTAGAGCCTATCCGAACAACCGCCTCCAGTTATTCGGATAGGCTCTCAGTCGGGAAAAGTTCGTTCCAGTCGATGGCCGGCAGCTTGAGAAGTGAAACCGGACCCGCGAAAACCGTGCGGTTTTGCAAGGTGATGGCCAGATTCAGGCTGGCTGGACCGCCGTCCTTGGGTCTTCTGGCCAGGGCGCCTAGCACGACTTTTGCGGTAATGGCGTCAACCGAGCGGATCAGCCCTTGTTTTCTCAAGGCGTCGATGATTTCGAAAAATCCCTGGAGCTTGGCGGTGAAAGCGCCAATGGGCTGCATGTCGCCATCCAGGGCCAGCGTCCCCTCGGCCCGCGCGATGAGCGGCCCATAAATGAACTCCAAACGCGGCACTTCCACCGTTCCGCCCCGGTCCCGCCAAGCGGCAAGCGACTCCGGCAACCGCCCCGCGGGAA
The DNA here is from genome assembly GCA_036011805.1 of Rhodospirillales bacterium. GTDB lineage: Bacteria > Pseudomonadota > Alphaproteobacteria > Rhodospirillales > Casp-alpha2 > Casp-alpha2. The sequence continues at coordinate 2,137 of DASCOC010000068.1, read as the reverse complement.
TAGCGCCCAAGACACTGGCGTCCAGCACCAGATTGTCGACGCGGTTGCCCAGCGGCAGGAAAATCCCCGCCGGCGTTTCCAATCCCTCGGCTTGCAGATGCAGGTCGAACGTCACGGTCCGGTGATCGGCGTCATCGGCCGTGTCGTGCAGCGCTTGCAGGCGCATTGTCTTGACGGCGATGCTTTCGCCGCTGTCCCCGTTCTCGTCGGTAAGCGAGAGATTAAGGCCGGAAACGGTCAATTCCCCGCTCTTCGGCCAGCCGCCGGCAAGGCCAAGGCCGATGGCGATCTCGTCCGCCAAGCCGACATAGGTCACCGGCTCGCCGCCTATCGTCAGGCCAAGGGTTAACGCGCCGGTGGGCATGATCGTCAGCCGCCACGGATTCCAGGGGCGCATTTCGACGGTCAGGCCCTCGCTCTGCCAAGCCCACGGGACATCGCTTGCCGGATAGCCGAGACCCGGATCGCTCAAGGTCAGCCGCATGAGGAAAGGAAAGCCGTTGAGCAGCAAACCCGAATAATTAACGGTGTATCCTTCCTGACGTCTCGTTTCGGCCCATTCGACGGCCCCGTTGCGCAGCCCAAAGGCGATGACAAACCAGAAAACAACGTAAAGGATGGCCGCCGCGGCAAAGGCGATGACAGACCACAATGTCGTTTTGAGGTTCCTGAAATAAGCCGGCGGGCGATATGTAGCGGCGGGATGACGCCGAAAATCCCGTTGGCGGCGGTTCTGTTCAGGAGGGGCCATGAAAAATATCCAAGTTTCGGAACGATCAGCCGCCTATATAGCCATTAATACGGCCCCTATCTTATACCAACCTGCGTTAATAGAGACCCATTGTGATCGTATTTCCCGCCCCCTCGGGGCGTCGGGAAAGCTTGGCGATGCGCCAACATCGCCGGGCGCCTCCCCTCCTACCGAGGAAACGGGAAATACGATCACAATGGGTCTCTATTAACGCAGGTTGGTATCACAGGATATAAAGGGACATGAGCGGAACGGCGGACGGAATCTGGATATTCGGATACGGCTCGTTGATGTGGAGGCCGGGGTTCGCTCGCCTCGAGGTTCGTCCGGCGTTGCTGCGCGGCTACCACCGCTCCCTTTGCGTCTATTCCATCGTTTACCGCGGCACGCCGGAACGGCCGGGTTTGGTGCTGGGGCTGGACCGGGGCGGGGCGTGCAAGGGCCGCGCTTTTTGCGTCGCCGCCGAAGACGCCGGGCGGGTCAAGGCCTATCTGAACGCCCGCGAATTGGTCACCGGCGTCTACCGGCCCAGGAACACAGCCGTCCGCCTCGACGACGGGCGCCGGGTCAGTGCCTACAATTTCGTCGTCCGCCGCGACCACCAACAGTATGCCGGAAACCTCACGCCGGAACGCACCGTCGAGCTGGTCCTGGCCGGCCGCGGCGCCGAGGGATCGAGCCTGGACTACCTCAGGAACACCGTCCGCCATCTTAACGAACTGGGTATCCGCGACGGCGCCATGCGGCGGCTGCTGGAACTGGCGGAGACTGATAGCGCGAGACAACTGAAACTCTCATGATGCTTTGTGTTCCGAGACGGAAATCACCTGTTACGCAACAATCGAATCAGGAAGGGGCCTCTGGCGAATCGATGTCGAGGCGAGGGATAACTTCACGAATCAATATTTCGTTTTCACTCCCAAAAATTGTTTAAGGCTTATCCCTCACCGTCCGGTACCACAAAATCTTGATGACAGGCGAGCGAAGGCATGTTAAGAACATACCATGAACAATTAGCTTGAAGGATGTTCGCCATGCCCGACTATCCACGTTCCCTGATCGCCTTTCAGCGCCGTTTCGGCGACGACCGCGCCTGCGCCGAGTACCTGTTCTCCGTTCGCTGGCCGGAGGGGTTCCGGTGCCCCGCCCGCGGCCACCCCAAGGGCTGGGCCTTGGAGACCAAGGCCTGGACTGGACTTGCCCCCATTTCACCGGACACCCTGACGGGTTTTTGACTGGGCTCTGAGGAAGTCTCTAGGTGACCTCCACTTGAGTCCACTGTGGGGGTGGTTCTCGTTATAATCTTCGAACCACCGGTGCAGCGCCGTGAGCACGGTATCGGCGTCGGGCAACGGGTTTATGTGAGCATAATCGCGTTTGAAGGTT
>DASCOC010000067.1:0-4359 GCA_036011805.1 Rhodospirillales bacterium | reverse complement strand
CCTTGTCGTTCAGGGCCTTGATCAACCCTTCATTGCCGTCCATTTTCAATAGCCAGCGGTATTCGGACTGGCGCACCTTCAGTTCGCTTATGCCCTTGTCGGCAATGACGTCGACGATAAACCATCGGTGGTTAATTTTTTTTCGTAACGTAGGCGATGTCGACATAGGATTTGTCCGTTTCAACAACTAGGGGTCTTGACGAGATAAGGTCATTTGCCGTCCGGGTTTCTCACCGGCCGTCTCGAAGATTTGGCCGGAATAGCTGTCGAACAACGTCGCCAGGACGCTGATGCTCATGTGCTTGAAGGCGGCAATGAGCCGCAAAAAGGAAACTCAGGAAAAATGGGGTCTTGTTTGCGCAACGGTAATAAGTGTACCATAAATGACACATAAGCTTTCCTTAATCATCGAAATGATTTTACGGGGAGACTAAAACTTCGGCGGGTGGTTGACAACGGGCAACCTTTTCCGGCAAAACTGAAGAGCAAATTATTGAAAAATACGGACTCGATCTATTATCGGAATCATAAAACTTACATCCGTTTTCCGATGCTTTAGATTTCATTAAATATTGCCGCTGTCTACTGTGGGCCAAAGGGGAATCAAATTGTCACATAATCTTCTCAGACTGCCGTACTGGTATGGGGTTTTGGTCATCACCGCCGCTTTAATGACCGGCGGTGTTTCTCCGGCTTTCGCTGTTGGGGAGGTGACGGATCATGAAGAGATAAGCCAAGCCAAAGACGTCTTTTATGATTACGGCGCCAAAGAAGACGCTACCGGAGAGGACGTCGAAGACGTCGGCGATCCGCTGGAGCCGATGAACCGTGTTTTCTTTGATATGAATGAGTTCCTCCAGGACTACCTTTTGCGTCCCGTCACCAAGGTCTATGTCTACCTGCCGGCGCCTATCCGCACGGCCTTTGGCAATGCCCTGGACAACCTCAGGTCGCCCGCCGTTCTGGCCAACGACCTCATGCAAGGGGAAGGCGGACGGGCATTGGATACCATCGGCCGTCTAGCGGTTAACAGCACCGCCGGCGTGGGTGGACTTTTCGATGTCGCCGACTACCTTGGGATGGAAAAGCATGAAGAAGATTTCGGGCAGACACTTGGCACCTGGGGCGTCGGCGAGGGATTTTATCTTGTCCTGCCTCTCTTTGGTCCTTCCAGCCCGCGTGATGCATTTGGCAAACTGGGGGTCGATACTTTCTTGTTGGATCCCGTTGGCATGTGGCTTAATAATTCGGATCACGACGAGGGTACAGGCGCGCGGATAGGTTTGACCGCTCTTGATGAGTACTCCGGCGTCATGGACGAGTTGGAGCAGGTGAAAAAGACATCCATTGATTATTACGCGGCGATTCGCAGCATGTATCGTCAGAAACGCAAATCCGAAATCGAAAACGGCAATCCGGATGAGCTTCCGCCCATTCCCGACCTCAAATTTAGTCAAGAGTTGAAGGATGGTGTCGACAACGACCCGGCTTTTGCGGCGAATGACTTTTCTGAAGACCCGGACGGGCAATAATTGGCCTGTCGGTTGGGGCGGACTCGTTCGCTGATCGGTGACACGAATTTTTTTCTGATGATGTCTTGGAGTGTCACGGTTCCGGGGTGACTTCTCGTCATCTGGTTTTAGAGCCTGTCCGAACCAACCGGAGGCGGTAGCGACGTTTTTCCTTGCCCCGTGGCAAGGCTTGAGGGGAACCTTGGCGCAGAGTTGGCGCCGCTTAAGTCCCCTAAAGGGTGCGCCGCGTGATGCTGGTAACATCACAAGCAGCATCCGACGCCAGCCACGGCTCAAGGAGAGATGCCCGAGGGGTGGCCCAAATCAGGCCTGCCGGGCGTTACCGCTTCTTGGCCGATACGCCGGCGGCCTTCCTGAGTTGGCCTCATCGCAACCGCCTCCAGTTATTCGGACAGGCTGTTAGCGCCTGTGGCGATCGCCGTTTTTTGCCGCCATGGGCCGGGCGTCAAAAAGCGCCCTTCCCGTATTTATAACGATGATGATAAAACGCGTATAATCCATTGATATAGAATAATTTTTTAACAGTACCATTGACTTTACTTGGTTATTGGTTAACTATATCATTCAACCGGTGATATATTGGGGCCGGAAAGACAATTTAGCTTGCCTTGAGGGGGGTGTGGACGGCGTAGTGATTCGTTAAGGAGGATATGGCCCATATTGTCCATGGCTCACGTCATGTTTTTTTAAGCTTCCCCGTAATGCTTGCGTCTCCGCGGTCCGCGGGGACAGCCGTAGCGGCATAGGTAGATATGACCGTTCGGGGGCCGGACAAAACTCGAAAGAAATTGGGTGACCGTAAATTATGGCTGCCTTGACTTTGCCAATCGTCCCGATGGAAAAAGGGCTGTCGCGGTATTTCCGCGAGGCTTGGTCCTTTCCCATTCTTGAGCCGCAAGAGGAGTACATGCTGGCCCGCCGCTGGCGTCAACACGATGACGTGGACGCCGCCCATAAACTGGTGACCAGCCACCTGCGACTTGTCGCCAAGATTGCCATGAATTACCGGGGTTATGGCCTGCCGGTGGCGGACTTGGTTTCCGAGGGCAATATCGGCTTGATGAAAGCCGTGAAGAAATTTGAACCGGAACGTGGATTTCGCCTGTCGACCTATGCCATGTGGTGGGTCAAGGCGGCGATCACCGAATATATCCTGCGCTCCTGGTCGGTGGTCAAAATGGGCACCACGGCGGCACAGAAGAAGCTTTTTTTCAGCTTGAGAAAACAAAAAAACCGCCTGAGAATTATGGATTTTGGTGATTTGGACAGCGACCAGGCGGCTGAGCTCGCCGCCGTCATGCAGGTCTCCGAGAAAGAAGTGGTCAATATGAACCGGCGGCTGGCGGCGCTCGATGTTTCGCTCAACGCGCCTCTTACCCAATCCGAGGATGAAAGCTTGGAATTCCAGGACCTCCTGGTTGATGAAGCCCCTTCTCCCGAAACCCAAACCGCGGAAAGCGAGGAGGGCAAGTTGCGCCGGAAATTCCTCAAACAAGCCCTTGCCAAGCTGCCCGAGCGCGAGCGCAACATCCTGGTCGAACGGCGGTTGACGGAAGATCCTGTAACACTGAAGGAACTTGGCAAAGTCTACGGGATCAGCCGAGAGCGGGTTCGCCAACTGGAAGTCCGCGCTTTCGAAAAGGTGAAATCATTGGCCGAGACGGCTGCTGGTGGTGCGAATCGGGAAACATGACCCCGGCTCGATGATTGTCCTTTTCACCGATTTCGGTTTGACTGGTCCTTATATGGGGCAAGTCAAGGCGGTGCTTCACCGTCAAGCGCCGGAAGTTAATATCGTCGATCTTTTCGCCGACCTCCCTCCCTATGACCCGCGGGCCGCCGCTTACCTGTTGCCGGCCTTTGTCGAGGAATTTCCGGCCGGCACGGTCTTCCTATGCGTGGTCGATCCCGGCGTTGGCGGAAAGAGAGCACCGGGAGTGCTCAAGGCCGGCGGCCGCTGGTACGTGGGTCCCGATAACGGCCTTTTTGAACTGATCCGGCGCCGTCAGCCAGGCCAATCCACTTGGTGGGAGATCACTTGGCGCCCGCAAAGATTATCCGCGACCTTCCATGGCCGCGACTTGTTTGCGCCGGTCGCGGCGCGAATCGCCAACGGCTGCGAGACGGAAGGAATCATGCGCCCGGCAGAAGCCATCCGCCATCCCGATTGGCCCGACGATCTGGCGCAAGTCGTCTACATCGATGGTTTTGGCAATGCTGTCACCGGCATCCGCGCCGCCGCTTTGTCCCCGCAAGCCGAAATTCTCGTGGCCGGAGAGCGGTTACGTCGTGCCGTCTGCTTTTCCGATGTTTCACCGGGGACTTCATTCTGGTATGAAAACGCTAACGGTCTAGTTGAAATTGCCGTCAACCAAGGAAAGGCGAACGTCGATTTGAGCTTGACCGTGGGCACCGGGGTCATGGCCGCTTCCGAGTTCATGGCGGCGAACCTGTGACATCCGTCACAGCCGCGTCCGATTGGACATGACATAGAAACTTAGGAGAAGCTCATAATACTGCTTGCGTTACCATCTTACGGTAGGGATGCGATCGAAGGGCTTTTGACCCCGGAGTGAGATGGGATGACGTTCGCGGTCAAGTTTTGGGGGATTCGGGGAAGCATTGCCTGTCCATCTCCGGAATATATAAAATACGGCGGCAATACCAGTTGCCTGGAGGTGATTGCGGATGACCGCCACATCGTCCTGGATGCCGGCACCGGAATCCGTGGCCTGGGCAAAAAATTTCTCGCTCATGATATTCGCGAAGCCCACTTGCTTCTCACCCATACCCACTGGGACCACATCAACGGCTTTCCCTTTTTTGT
>DASCOC010000066.1:0-2553 GCA_036011805.1 Rhodospirillales bacterium | reverse complement strand
TCATCTTCGCCTCGGCCTTGGGCGGCCGCGGCGGGGCCGGGGACATGGTCAGCTTAGCCGAACCGCGGCGGCTGGTGCCCGGCGTCATCTTCGCCTCGCTCCTGGGTTGCCGCGGCGGAGCCGGAGTCATGGTCAGCTTGGCCGAACCGTGGCGGCTTTCCCCCGACCGCATCGTCGCCTCGGCCTTGGGTGGCGGCGGCGGGGTCGGAGTCATGGTCAGCTTGGCCGAACCGCGGCGGCTTTCACCCGGCGTCATCGTCGCCTCACCCTTGGGCGGCGGCGCATCAATAGGCACCATGGTCGGATCGGCGGATTGGCGGCGGCTTTCACCGGCGATCATCGTCGCCTCCCCTTTGGACGGCGGCGCGTCAATAGGCACCATGGTCGGATCGGCGGATTTACGGCGGGATGGTTCCCCCGGCGGGGGTAACTTGGGTTTTTTGGGTGGCGGCGCATCAGAGGCCGGCACGTCCAACCCCACGGCGTCCGCCTCAAGGACATTATTTCTTTGCCGGCGCAACTTTTCTAAGGGACTGAGGTTTTCCGAATTTGCTGACTTCGCCACGGTCGATCTTCTTTCTTTATGGACGGTTTAGGCGCGCCGCCTTCAATCCGTCGTGTATTTCTTTTCAACGTCGTAGTATTCCGGGAAGCCGACGACATCGCGGAGATGGCCGAACCCGGCCAGGTTGTCCGGATGGGTGCCACCCTTGATCGAGGCCAGGGCGTCTTCCATGACTTGGAGCCCGGCCAGCATCAACGATATCGGGTAAATAATAACCTTGTAGCCGATTTCCGCCAACCGTTCGGGCTTAAGGAACGGTGTTTCGCCTTCTTCGACCATGTTCGCCATTTTCGGCCCCGGCACGCCGTCACAGTAGGCCTTCATTTCCTCAATGGTTTTCGGCGCTTCCAGGAAGGTGATGTCGGCGCCGATTTCGGCGAAGGTGCGCGCCCGGAGAAGCGCTTCCTCGATGCCGTCGGTGGCGTTGGCATCGGTGCGCGCCATAATCAGGATATCGGCGCCGCCCTCACGTAATGAGTCTCTGGCGTCGACGGCGGCCTGGATACGGGAGAAAGCCTCGTCGCGGCCGACGATCTGCTTGCCTTGGGTATGGCCGCATTTCTTCGGCGAGACCTGGTCTTCGATCATCACGCAGGCAAAGCCGGCGTCGGCATAGCCCTTGACCGTGCGTTGCACGTTGACGGCATTGCCGTACCCGGTGTCACCGTCGCCGATGACCGGGATATCGACGGCGGCACAAATGTTGCGGCCCTGGTCGAGCATTTCGGAATAGGAAATCAGCCCGGTATCGGGGGCCCCTAAGCGCGACGCCGACACCGCGAACCCGCCCATGAAGGCGCCCGGGTACCCGGCCCGTTCGATCAGGCGCGCCGTCAACGCGTCGAAACAGCCGGGCAGCACCAAGCCCCCGTCCTCGGCCAATAGGGTGCGCAGTTTTTCGGTCTTGTTACTCAATTTCATTCCCCTTCGAACGACGGTTTTTGCTTGGCCAGGAAGGCACGCAGGCCCTCAGTATAATCCTTGCTGTCACAGAGCGCATAGCCTTCGTCGATTTCTCCTTGAGTCAAGGGTGCCGGGTCCGCCAAGCGGCGAAGAAATCTTTTCGTCGACCGGTTGACCAGCGGCGCGCCGGCGGCGATACGCCCGGTGGTCGCCTGGATTTCGTCTTCAAAATCGGCGTCGGCAACGAGGCGGTTGACCAGCCCCCGGCTCAGCGCTTCGGTGGCGTCCATGATCCGGCCTTCCAGGATCAATTCCAAAATCAGGGTGCGGCCCGCCGCCGCCAACACGGTCTGCATCTCGGCATAGGCGAAGGAATGGCCGAGCTTGTTGATGGGCACGCCGAACCGCCCCGACGCATTGCTGATGCGGAGATCGCAACCGCAGGCGACTTCCAGCCCGCCGCCGGTGCACGCGCCCTGGATGGCGGCGACGACGGGATGATTGCAGCCGGTCAACGCCGCCAGGGCATCGGCGACGACGGCGCCGTACTCCCGCGCCTGGGCCGCATTGGCGCGGACATCGGGGAATTCGGCGATATCGGCGCCGGCGGAAAAGGCCCTATCGCCGGCGCCCCGGATGACGACGCAGCGGAGATCGGTGTTGTCCGACAGCGCCGTCATCGTTTGGCTTAAGCCCGCCCAGCCGGCAAGCGAGATCGCGTTCCTTCGGTCCGGATTGTTGAGGACGACCGTGGCGACGGCGCCGTCGGTGCTGAGCAGGATGGGTTCGGTCATGATGTTTAATTTAGCCTTCGTTGAGCACCCGGACCGGTGCGCCCTTGATCCAGGCCTGGATGTTTTCGACCGCATCACCATAAGCCGCCGTATAAAGCTCCTTGACCACGTATCCGGTGTGCCCGGTCAGCACCGCGTTCTTCAGGCGCCGGATCGGGTGATCCTTAGGCAGCGGCTCGACGTCGTAGACGTCAATCCCGGCGCCAGCGATGGTGCCTCCGGTCAGTGCCTCGATCAACGCCGCCTCATCGACGATCGGCCCGCGCGAGGTGTTGATCAAATAGGCGGTCG
>DASCOC010000065.1:0-2526 GCA_036011805.1 Rhodospirillales bacterium | reverse complement strand
TTCCCGGTACAGCTTTTCGTTATAGGTCTCCACGTAGGATCCGCGAAAATCCCTGAAAACGGTGGGCGGCGTAATCTTCAAAACACCGGGAAGCGCACATGTTTCAACCCGTAATTTCGACAATTCCGCCCCCTTTTTTTTCCGGTTTCTAGCCCATTTCCCAGGCAACAAGAAATAAACGCAACCGCGGCGGACAATACTGCGCGTTGCGGAAAAGTTACTTTCCGAGCCAGAGGTTAGCGGTTGGGAAGGAGGGTGCGCCTTGATCTTGGTCAAATACGTCTTTTTCGGCCCGGGGGAGGTCTCAACAGCCCGCGTCAGGTCGGACGAAACGGCCTAAGCACGTTTTCCGCCCGGGCCAGATCATCGGGCGTGCCGATGTCGATGAAGGTTCCCGTCGAAGGAACGGCGTTCAATGTTTCGGGGGCCAAGGCTGCAAACACATCCAGTTCCAGCGATGGCCCATCCATGGCCTCGATGGTTTTCAGCATGGCGCCGGAAAAAAGATAAACCCCTGCGTTGATGACGCCGGGCCCCGATAACGCCGGGTCTTTTTCAAGAAAGGCTTCGATGCGGCCTTGGGGCGATAGCTGCAAACGCCCGTACCGCGTGGTGTCTTCGATTTCGGCGCACAAAAGCGATGCCTCCGCGCCCGATTGTTCGTGGGCCGCCAAAAAACCGCAAAGGTCGGCGTCGATGAAACTATCGCCGTTCATAATCAGCACCGGGTCGCTTTCAATCCGGCCTGCCACGTGACGAATAGCGCCCGCGGTTCCCATTGGTTCAGACTCGATCATGGTGACGACGGCGATTTCTTGGGGCGGGTGAGCTTCCAGATACTCGACTACCGCGCCGGCAAGATGGCCAAGCCCCAGCACCAGGCGACGGGCGCCGAACAGCTTCAGCCGGTTGATGACGAATTCGAGAAACGGCGTGCCGTCGATGGGCGCCAACAGTTTCGGCGTGTCGCCAAGGGCATTCTTGATTCGGGTGCCGAGCCCGCCGGCCAGGATGACAATGTCGATGTCCTTAAGGCAGGTGGCGGGCACTAGAGCAAATCCCGAGCGAATGGACTCATTCGCGACGACGAATTTGCGGTTAAAACAAAAGCAAATCCCGAGCGAATGGCCTCATTCGCGACGACGAATTTGCGATGAAAAAATAAATAGGGCTTTTTCGGTGAACGCATGTGAACCGGAAATGCCCTATACGTTTGAATAAATCGAGTTGCGGATCATCCGATAGCCCTTGATCAATTCCTGGATGCCGTCGTCGAGGGAGTGTTTGGGGGCAAAGCCGGTGGCCTCGATTTTTTCGTTGGAAACGATGTAGTCGCGCTTGTCCGGGTCTTCGCCGATTTCGGCTTCCAGAACGACGAAGCCGGGGATGTGCTGCTGGATTTTGTCGCACAGTTCTTTTTTCGAGAGGTTAGCGTCGGACAGGCCGACGTTATAAGAGCCCCCCTTCATGGTCTCGAAATTCTCGATGCAGTGAAGAAAGGCCCGCGCCACGTCGCGGATGTGAATGTAGTTGCGCTTGAAGTGGCCTTCGAACAGAACAACGGTTCTGTCGGTGACGGCGCGATGGACGAAGTCGTTGACCAGCAGGTCGATGCGCGGGCGTGGCGACATCCCGAACACGGTGGCGAGCCGGAAGCTGAGGGAATTTTCCCGCTCCAGGGCGGCGGCCTCGGCGGCGACCTTGTCGCGGCCATAGAGCGACACCGGCCGCAAGGGCGATTCCTCGGTGCAAATGGCATCGCCCTCACCGACGCCGTAGCCAGAATTGGTATTGGGCAGCAGCACCCATTGGTCATTGCCCAGCATATCCAGCATCATCCGCACCGCATCCAGGTTGGTGCTGGTGGCGGCAATCGGATCTTTGTCACACAGCGGCGCACCGACAAGGGCGGCCAGCGGGATGACGATATCGGCCTCCTTGACCAACGGCTTCACCGTAGATTCAGTACGCGCATCGCCGTTGATGACATTGAAACGGGGATGATGACAGACGGCGGCCAAGGATGATTGGCGCCACATGAAATTATCCAGCACGGTGACGGAATGGCCGGCATGCAGGAACAACGGCGTCATCACCGAGCCCAGGTACCCGGCGCCGCCGGTAATCAGAATTTTTTTGCCATCAGACATGGTTCAAATAGGTTCCTTGGTATTCGTTACAGTTCATTTAAGACGTCGCGCAACCGGGCGATTTGTTGGCTCAGGTCGAACGGGTGGTTGCCGACGAAAAAACCTCGGTCGTGGGCGATATCGGCATTGGCCAAGTCGCCGACGATATCATAATCGAAATACTTAATCGCGTCGTGGCGGGGAAAATTGCCGCCGGTGATCATGCGAAAACCGATATCGGCGTCTTTCAGGGGAGCGAACAGGTCGGCTCGCTCTAGGCCGCAATCGGGTTTGATGATCATGGGGAAACAAAACGACGAGCTTTTGCCGTTTTCGCGCTGGATCAGAAATCGCTCGTCGCCTGAGAAGGCGTCCTGAAACAACTTTAAATTTATGC
>DASCOC010000064.1:0-4841 GCA_036011805.1 Rhodospirillales bacterium | reverse complement strand
CTAACACCTTCCGGGAATGATATGAGATAATAACCGTGTTTTTTTTAGGGATATTTTAGGTAGCGCACTATTTTTGCTTGCATGCAATGTTTTGCAGTCTCATATTGTTTAGATCATCGCGTTTGTGAATAGGGACGTTCTTCAGGTCTCGGCTAAGTGGATGTTGTTTTAACAAACTTAAAACAACGGAACCCCGGTAAAAATGAAAAAGCCATCTTCTGCACAGAAATTGAAAATCCGCGCCCGCCTTAAGAAGAAAAGGCGTCTGCCTCCGGGCGTTCCCAATCCCGTTGATATCCATGTCGGCGGCCGGGTCAGGCTCCGCCGGACATTGCTTGGTCTCAGCCAGGAAAAACTGGGTGATGCGTTCGGCCTGACGTTCCAACAAATCCAAAAGTATGAACGCGGCGCCAACAGAATCGGTGCGTCTCGGTTGTTTCAGCTATGCCATATTCTGGATGTGCCGATCTCGTTTTTCTTCGATGAAATGCCGGCGGGTCTTAGGACCACCGAAGGCCAGGTCGTCCGGGGTTTGCGCGAGCAGGAACAAAAGACGCTGGAGCTCGACCCCTTGGCCCGGCGCGAAACCCTGGAACTGGTTCGTGCGTACTACAAAATCGCCGATCCCAAGGTCCGTAAACGGTTGTTTGAATTGACCAAATCCCTGGCCACCAGCACCGACAAAAATTAACACGGGCCCTGCTTCGTTTGGGTTAAGACAGACCCAGGGGCTCCGTTTTCCCGGGCCCGGCAAATTTCCTTGACGATCCCTGCAAAGCTTGCGACAAGGGCGGCCTTCGCTTGTTGAGATGGCGGAGGCGTGGAAGGATTTGGACTACTTGACCACCACGAAAAAAATGGCGCTAAGTGGGCTCAAAAAGACACTCGAATAATTGAAGCCCTTGGTCCAATTGGACAGAAACAAAGATCGAAGGGATCAATTGTGAGCAACGAAAATTTTCTATTCACCAGCGAGTCTGTGTCCGAGGGCCATCCGGATAAAATTTCCGATCGGATTTCCGACGCCATCGTCGATAAGTTTCTCGGCGCCGACCCGCTTTCCCGGGTCGCCGTGGAAACGCTATGCACCACCAATCAGGTCGTCCTGGCCGGTGAGGTCCGTGGCCCGGATACGATTACCGCGGACGTGATGGAAAACATTGCACGGGCTGCCATCAAGGACATCGGTTACGAACAGGATGGGTTCCACTGGGAAAAGGCTGCGGTCGACGTTCATGTGCATTCCCAGTCTGCGGATATCGCCCAGGGCGTCGATGCGGCGGGGAACAAGGATGAAGGCGCCGGTGATCAGGGACTGATGTTCGGCTATGCCTGCACGGAAACCGACGTGTTGATGCCGGCGCCGATCCATTATTCCCACGCTATTTTGAAGTCTCTGGCCGAAGCCCGTCATTCCGGCGCACAAACCGGCTTAGGGCCCGATTCAAAAAGCCAGGTGACGTTGGAATATGCCGGCGGCAAACCGGTTCGCGCCACCTCGGTTGTCGTTTCGACCCAGCATACGGAAGACCTGAGCCAGGACGAAGTTCGCGAAATCGTCCGCCCGCATGTCGTCGATGTCCTGCCTGAGGGCTGGATGTGCGAAGAACCGGATTTCTACGTTAATCCGACGGGACGGTTCGTCGTCGGCGGCCCGGACGGCGATGCCGGCCTGACCGGCCGCAAGATCATCGTCGATACCTATGGCGGCGCGGCGCCCCACGGCGGCGGCGCTTTTTCCGGCAAGGACCCGACCAAGGTCGACCGTTCCGCCGCTTATGCCGCGCGCTATGTCGCCAAAAATGTTGTCGCCGCCGGGTTGGCCCAGTCCTGCACCCTTCAGGTTGCATATGCCATCGGCGTGTCGAAACCGCTGTCGGTATACATCGATACCAACGGAACCGGGCAAGTGGACGAAGAACAGTTGTCCAAGGTCTTGCAGGAAATGGTCGATCTTTCGCCGCGCGGCATTCGCGAGCACCTGAAACTCAGCCGGCCCATCTATGCCCGCACCGCCGCCTATGGCCACTTCGGCCGGCCGCCCGATGAGGACGGCGGGTTTTCGTGGGAACGCACTGACCTGGTCGATGATCTGAAATCGGCCTTCGGGGCCAGTTGACCGGCAAAAAAAAACACGACGGGCCGCAATTTTACGGCCGCCGGCGCGGCCATAAATTGCGCTCGGGCCGTCAGGCCCTGATTGATGGGCTATTGCCGCGCTTAAGATTGACGCTGCCTCCGGACGGCCAACCCCTGGACCTTGGGGACGCATTCGCAGACCCTGTCAGCGACATTTGGCTGGAAGTCGGATTCGGCGGCGGCGAACATCTTGCCGCCCTGGCCGCGGCGCATCCTGATATCGGGTTTATCGGATGTGAGCCCTTCGTTAACGGCGTCGCCAATGTATTGAGCCTGATCGAAAGCGGCGGCCTCACCAATGTCCGCATATTCGACGACGATGTGAGAAAGCTTTTTCCGGTTCTGCCTGACGCGGCTTTCGGAAGGATTATTGCGTTGTTTACAGACCCCTGGCCGAAAAAACGCCACCATCGCCGACGCTTTATCAACGACGATACCGTGTTGCAGTTGTCTCGCCTGTTGAAGGATGGTGGCGACCTTCGCCTCGCCAGCGACCATATGGGCTATGTGGACTGGATGTTGGATCATCTGACCGCCCGGAATGAGCTAATATGGGAGGCGCGCTCGAAGCACGATTGGACCACACCGCCATCCGATTGGGTTGAGACACGCTACGAAAGAAAGGCCAAGGCGAAGGGCATTCATCCGACCTTTCTGTGCTTTTCCAGGAGGCCGCGCCCGGCTGACGCATAGAGACCGCCTGAGAAACGTCAAAAACCATTGAATTCAAGAGGCCATCGGTATATATAGCCCTTACGTTCAGTAGCGAACGTACTCGTTTAGTCCGAAAAATTAGGTGGGATTGATGGGTGGGCCGGTGGCCCGCCTTTTGTTATTGGAGGGTTCTCCGTAACAACCCCGAACCGAGATGAATGATCTGATGGACCTGTCCAGCCGTATCCAAGACCTGATCGAACCGTCCGTCGATGAACTGGGTTTCGACGTCGTCCGCGTGCAAATGTCCGGTAAGGATACGGTGTCGATGCAGATTATGGTGGAACGTAAAGATGGCCAGGGGATGACGGTTGATGATTGTGCTTCCGTCAGCCGGGCGATTTCGACGCTTCTTGAGGTCGATGACCCAATCAAGGGGGCCTACACCCTGGAGGTCTCATCGCCGGGCATTGACCGGCCCCTGGTCAGGATTAGAGATTTCGAACGGTTCCTGGGGTTTCAGGCGAAGATTGAAATCAATCAGCCCCTAGATGGCCGGCGCCGTTTCAAAGGCGAATTGCTGGGCGTTAAGGACGACGTCGTAAGAATATTGGTGGAAGGCGTTGAGGTGAACTTGCCTCATCCCGACATTCACAAGGCGAAATTACTGATGACCGACGATTTGATCGCGGCAGCGGAGGAGAATTAAGAGACGATGAGCGAAACCATGGAAACAAGCGCCGCCCAGACGCGGCCCGAATTAATTGAAGTGGCCGAAACCGTTGCCCGCGACAAGGGGATTGATCGCGATGAGGTTCTCGAGGCGATGGAGCAGGCGATCCAGAAGGCCGGGCGCTCCAAATACGGCCATGAACACGACATTCGCGCCAACATCGACCGCTCGACGGGTGAAATCACCCTGGCCCGGTATGTGGAAGTCGTGGAAACCGTCGAAGAGATCGAAAACGAAGCCACCCAGATCGATATCGCGGCGGCCAAGAAGGTTAGCAAGGGCGCGGAAGTCGGCGATTACATGGTCGATGCGCTGCCGCCGATCGACTTCGGGCGCATCGCCGCCCAAACGGCCAAGCAAGTGATCGTGCAACGGGTTCGCGAAGCAGAACGCACCCGCCAATTTGGCGAATACAAGGATCGTATCGGCGAGGTCGTTAACGGCTTGGTCAAGCGGATCGAATACGGAAACGTCATTGTCGATCTGAACCGCGCCGAAGCGATCCTGCGCCGGGACGAATCGATTCCCCGCGAACACTTCAACACCGGTGATCGGGTACGTTCCTACATCGTCGATGTTCGCGAAGAAGCCCGCGGTCCTCAAATTTTCCTGTCCCGCACCCATCCTCAGTTCATGGCGAAATTATTCGCCCAGGAAGTGCCGGAAATCTATGACGGCATTATTGAGATCAAATCGGTGGCCAGGGACCCCGGATCGCGCGCCAAGATTGCGGTGCTGTCCCATGATTCCAGCATCGACCCGGTCGGCCCCTGTATCGGCATGAGGGGATCCCGGGTGCAGGCCGTTGTCGGTGAGCTTCAAGGTGAAAAGATCGACATCATCCAATGGTCGCCGGATCAGGCCTCCTTTATCGTCAATGCCCTGGCGCCGGCGGAAGTCGCCAAGGTGGTTCTGGATGAAGAGGCCAATCGTATCGAGGTGGTGGTTCCCGACGAACAGCTTTCCCTCGCCATCGGCCGGCGTGGCCAAAACGTGCGCCTGGCCTCGCAACTATCGGGATGGGACATCGACATTCTGACTGAGGCGGAAGAATCCGACCGCCGCACCGAGGAGTTCAATGCCCGCTCCCAGATGTTCGTGGATGCCTTGGACGTGGATGACGTCATCGCCCATTTGCTGGTCACCGAGGGTTTTTCCTCCGTCGAGGAAGTCGCCTTCGTGCCGGTCGAGGACATGGTCGGCATTGAGGGTTTCGATGAGGAAATCTCGGAAGAATTGCGGCAACGCGCCCGCGCCTTCCTGGCGGCTAAGGATGAAGAATTGGCGAAACGGCGCAAAGAACTGAAAGTCAGCG
>DASCOC010000063.1:0-8913 GCA_036011805.1 Rhodospirillales bacterium | reverse complement strand
CGGCGACCTGGATGTTTCGTTTACCAATTCGTCCACCTTCATGGTGTTGACGGTGATCGTCGTCAGCGCCTTCCTGGTGCTTGGCATGCGCCGAAATGCCCTGATCCCCGGCCGCTGGCAGTCGATCGTGGAACTTTTATATATCTTCATCGCCAATCTGGTGAGGGATACCGTGGGCAAGGAAGGACGGCCCTATTTTCCGTTCATCTTTACGGTGTTCATGTTCATTCTGGTCGGCAACCTGTTCGGCATGATCCCCTACAGTTTCACCTTCACCAGCCACATTGTCGTCACCTTCGCCATGGCCCTGGTCGTCTTTATCGGCGTCACCATTATCGCCATCGCCAAGCACCGGCTGCATTTCTTTACCTTTTTCATGCCGCCCGGCGTGCCCCTGCTGATGGCGCCGTTGTTGGTGCCCATTGAAATCATTTCCTACCTGTCCCGGCCGATCAGCCTGAGCGTGCGGTTGTTCGCCAACATGTTGGCCGGGCATACGCTGTTGAAGGTGTTCGCCGGCTTTGTCGTCTCGCTGGGCGTATTCGGGGTTTTCCCGCTCGCCTTCATCGTCGCCCTGACCGGGCTGGAAATCGTCATCGCGCTGCTGCAGGCCTTCGTGTTTACCATTTTGACCTGCCTGTACCTTAACGACGCATTGCATCTGCACTAATTGAAACCGCCACCCTGAATTCGAACAAAAGAAAGGAACTACCCTATGGATATCGAAGCAGCCAAATTTCTGGGCGCCGGACTTGCCGTTATCGGCGTTGTCGGCTCCGGTATTGGCATCGGCACCATCTTCGCCTCCTTCATCCAGGCCGTCGGCCGCAACCCGGCAGCCCAAGCCGCCGTCTTCCCGATGACCATGTTAGGCTTTGCCCTGGTCGAAGCCATCGCGCTGTTCGCCCTGGTTATCGCCCTGGTCATCCTGTTCGGTTAACCGACTTTTGGGATGGTACGGGGCCGGCTGACGCTTTAGCCCCCCGCCGTCCGGGATAACGCCATGCCGCAACTCGACTTTTCCACCTACCTGCCGCAGGTTTTCTGGCTGGTTGTGACGTTCATCGCCCTCTTCCTGATTATGTGGAAGATTGCCGTGCCGCGCATCGCCAATTCCCTGGAAGCCCGCCAGAAGCGCATCGAGGATTTCCTGGACCGGGCCGCCGACGCCAAAAAAGAGGCCGAGGAAACCCTCGCCGCCTATGAGTTGGCGATGAAGGAGGCCCGCGCCGAAGCCCATGACATTATCGGCCAGGCGTCCAAGAAAATTGCCGAGCAGGCCGAGGCGCGGGAAGCCGAACTGACCGAAGCGCTAAACCGGAAATTCGCCGAAAGCGAAGCCGACATCCAACAGGCCATCGACGGCGCCATGGACAATGTCCGCGATATCGCCGTCGACGTCGCCGCCGAGGCGCTGGGCCGGCTGACCGGCGAGAAACCGGACGACAAGAACCTCGCCAAGGCCGTCGATGCGGCCATGAAGGCCGAAGGCTAGGAAGGGGAACCGACGATGGCCATTTTTCAGGATCCCGCCTTTTGGGCGGCTGTTGCCTTTTTCATCTTTATCGGCGCGACGGCAAAGCCGATCTTACGGCTGATCACCGCCGGGCTGGATAAGCGGGCCGACAAAATCCGCGACGACCTGGAAGAAGCCGAAAAACTGCGCGAAGAAGCCCAGGACCTGTTGGCCAGTTACCAGCGTAAGCAGCGCGACGCCATCGCCGAGGCCGAGGCCATCATCGCCCACGCCGGCGAAGAATCCGAACGGCTCGCGGTACAGGGCCGGGAAAGTCTTGCAGCCTCCCTGGAACGACGCCAACAACAGGCCATCGACAGGATTGCCCAGGCCGAAGCCCAGGCCTTGGATTTGGTCCGCGCCAAGACCGTCGATATCGCGCTCGATGCGACCCGCGATTTCCTGGCCAAGGAACTCAAGGGCAAACAAGCCGACGCGTTGACCGACGCCGCGATCAAGGACCTGTCCGGTAACCTGCACTGAGCCCCGCCTCTCATTCACCCGACCGCCAAAACGCCCTTTTAGGGCGTTTTTTTATGATGGTGGCGTGTGTTTTGGGCACTTAACCCACATCAAGACGATAGCTGCCGGGATCGTGTTCCATCCACGGTGACGGGGTGCGTATCCCTTCCTTCCCCCGGATCAGGATTGATCCGGGACTAACCGACTTGGGGGCTTCAACAATGAATGACAGGCCAGACCAACTAAGCGATGATCAGTGGAATTGTCTTCTCAGAGACGGTTTCGTGCACCTTACTAATGTTTTTACGCCCGAAGAGGTCGAGGCCATCCACACAGGACATAGTGAACTTTTGGCCTGCAAGGACTGAACCAAGGTCTGGTTAGGCTTGTCCGGCAAAGAGAACCATGGTGAGGAGAAATTTCCAGATTGAGAACCAAACTATATTTCAAGTATGACTTCGTTGGCTGTAGAATTTCTCGGATTAATTAAACAAGGATAACCCTGTCATGCCCCTTCAACGCCATGAAATAGATTTTCGAATTTTTTCCGCCGATGAACTTGAGAAATGGCGGAGCCTGCCTCCGGCCATCGTGTCCGATTGCATGAACCGCACACAAGTCATGGCGGGCGCCATTAAACCTGTCGCGGAAGGTATGAAGCTTCTGGGCCAGGCAAGAACCGTGACTTGCATGACGGGAGACAATTCCGCTGCTCATATGGTCATCGGCTTGGCCCGACCCGGTGAAATTCTCGTCATTGATGCGGGCGGTTTTGAGGATACGGCAATCTGGGGCGGCATCATGACCCGCGCCGCGATGGAGCGAAAAATCGGTGGCTTGGTCGTCGACGGGGCGGTACGAGATGTGGCCGAGATCCGCGAATTCGGGTTCCCATGCTTTTCACGCGCCATCGTGCCCGCCGGGCCGCACAAGGGTTTCGGCGGTATTATCGACGGACCGATAGCCTGCGCCGGCTGCCCCGTCAAATCTGGCGATTTGGTCATCGGCGACGACGACGGTGTTTGCATCGTGCCGTTGGAACGCGCGGAAACAATACTCGCCGCCTCGCTCGAAAAGATTGCCCAGGAAGAGGAAACCAATGCCAATACGGCGGCGGGCAAGCTGCCGGGCGACCGCCTAGGCCTTGGCGAGGCCGAGGTTATTGGCGGCTAGTGCGGATTGCCGCCCCTAGGCAGCTTCAAGTAAGGCCGCATTAACAGCCGCCACCCCGGTGCCGCGTTCGACCGGCCAACCGAGGTCGCTTAGCGTCCGCTCCAGGTGCTCCAAATCCGTTCGGATGTCTTCTTCGTTACAGCTGCCCATGGTGCCGATCCGAATGACCCTGCCTTGAAGTTTGGTCCGCGATCCGCCGATGACCGTACCGTAGCGTTCGTACATGTGACGGACGACAGCCGCACCATCAAGCCCATCCGGAAGCATGAACACGGTGACCGTATCGGAGATTAGCGGCGCCTTGGTGAAAATCGAGAAGCCGAGAGCTTGACCGCCCGCGCGCATGGCCGCCGCCAGCCGCCGGTGGCGCGCCAACACATGGGGCAACCCTTCTTCGTCGATCATGCGTAGAGCCTCACGGAGAGCCAAAATAAGCGGCATCGGGGAAGTAAACGCCGTTTGGCCTTTCGCTGCAGCGTCGCGGGCTTTCAGGAAATCCCAATAAAAACCGGAGCGCCGCCGTCCGTTTTCGATAACCTTCCAAGCTTTGTCGCTGACACTGACCAGACCCAGGCCCGGCGGGCACATCAGCGCCTTTTGAGATGCCGACGCCACGACATCGATCCCCCAATCGTCCTGGTGCATCTCGATACCGCCGAGGCCGCTCACAGAATCGACGACCAGAACCGCCGGCGTTGCGGCGACGACGGCGCCGAGCGCCTCCAGGTCGGCCACCGCCCCGGTCGAGCTTTCGTTGTGAACGGCGACGACGGCTTGGTAGTCGTTCTCCTTGAGCCGCCGAGCGACGGCCTCGGGGCTGACCGTTTCGCCCCAAGGCGCTTCGATGGCCTCCGCTTGCAAACCGAGACTTTCGGCAATTAACATAAAACGCTCGCCGAACTGGCCGTTGGAAACAACGAGCGCCTTATCACCCTCTCCCAGTATATTGGCGAGACTTGCCTCCATCACCCCGGTGCCTGAACTGGCGAAGAACAGGACATCGTTCGAAGTTCCAAATACCGGTTGGGCATGGGTCGCGGCTTCGATCAGGATTTCCTTGAATTCCGGACCCCGGTGGCTGACCATCGGCGCCGTCATCGCCATGCGCACGCATTCCGGCACGGCTGTAGGACCCGGAAGCCGCAAGCGGTAGGTTGAAGATTTTCCTGATGCCATGAATTGCCGTCCTAAATTTCAAAATCACCGTGTTGACGAAAATAAGGTACCAGACCGCCCGCCATGACGATACCGCGCACGATCGGTGGCAGGGATTGAGCAACGGCGGACTGGCCCGTGGCTTCGTTCCGCACCATAATATCCTGATCGGCAGTAATCACCAGGATATCGCCTTCTGATATACCCGATGTCTCACAGACGATGGGAAAAAGGCCGTTGTTGATGGCATTGCGGTAATAGGTCCGCGAGAAGCTTTGCGCCAATACGGCGGGGATACCTGCCCCGAGAATGACCGTCGCCGCTACCTCCATGGCCGATCCGCAACCGAAATTTTTCCCCGCCACCAAAATATCCCCCGGCCTTACGGATGCCGCGAACGCGGGGTCCACGGTTTCCAATAGGAACCGGCTGAGAACCTTCGGATCCAAACTGTCGCGCTTGCGCTTGGATGTGATGATGTAATCGGTGTTGACGTCGTCGCCGACGATGCGGGCGCGTCCTTCCAATCGCAGACCGGTCATCGGTACAGTTCCCTGGGATCGGTGATGCGGCCCCTGACGGCGGACGCCGCGCAAGTCGCCGGAGACGCCAGGTAAATAGCCGCATTGGCGTTTCCCATGCGGCCCTTGAAGTTACGGTTGGCCGTCGATATGACATTGACGCCATCACCGGGGATTTCCCCGCATGTTCCGCAACACGCTCCACACCCTGGGGTCAGGACAACAGCGCCAAGAGCCGCGAATTCCCCCATGAGGCCGTCCCGGGTAAGTTCCTTAAGGATGGCGCGGGAAGCGGGGGCGATCACCAGCTTGGTTTCGGGGACGACGCCTCCTCCGGCTTTGAGAATCCGCAGAGCCTCTTCGAAGTCGCTCACCCGTCCGCCTGTGCAGGTGCCCAGGTACACCATGTGGATGGGAACGTCGCTTGCGGAATCAATCGGCACCACTTTATCTATCTGGTGGGGCAACGCTATCTGGGGGTCGAGGCTGGAAAGATCGATGGTTACTTGACGGCTGTAAATGGCGTCTGGATCGGACGCAGTTGCTTCCGCCCGTTTGGACACCTGATCGCCAAGATAGGTAAAGGTTTTTTTATCGGCCGGGAAGATGCCGACCTTGGCGCCCATTTCGGCGGCCATATTGCTCAGTACCAGACGGTCGTCGATTTCAAGTTGGGCCACCGCCGGGCCGTTGAACTCCAGGGCTTGGTAGGCAGCGCCGTCGGCACCCAGTTCCCCAACCAGGGTCAGCGCAATATCCTTGGCGTATACGCCTTCCGGCATTGTTCCCGATAAAGTCACTTGAATGGTATCCGGAACCTTTAGCCAAATCTTGCCGGAAATCATCGCCGCCGCCAGATCCGATGAACCGATCCCGATGGCGAACACATTGAACGCCCCGTAGGTCACCGAATGGCTATCGGCGCCGATAAAAAGGGTTCCCGGCTTGGCGCGGCCGCTTTCTACTACCAACTGATGGCTAATTCCGTCACCGACCTCATTGACGGTAATCCCGTGGAGACGGGCAAAATCCCTGATTTGGTCTTGCAGGGCCGCCGCCTGCGGGGTCGGGGCGGGCGCATAATGATCGAGGGCAAAGACGATGTGCTCGGGATCGACGACCCGGCTGCCGCCCATTTTCTCAAAGTAGTCGATGGCCATGGGGATTGATCCATCAGTGCCGACAAGACCATCGGCGCGGCAGACCACGGTGTCTCCCGCCTGGGCGTCTTGACCGGATTTAACCGAAAGGATCTTCTCGCTGATCGTTTTGCCGTGTGATTTGACTTCCGACATTTGTGATTAACCTCGGGCCTCTGAGCACACCGCAGCCAAAGCCACCCTCAGCGGCCCTTAAAATCCGGTTTGCGTTTCTCGGTGAAAGCCCGCTGGCCTTCGATATAATCGTCACTTTCGTTGCAGGCGTCGACCAAGCTTGCGCACAAGGCCTCGTCGCAATTTGCCGCCCCCTTGACCGCCTCGTTGACGATGAGCTTGGCCGCTTTTACCGACAGCGGCGCATTGGCGGCGATTTCCTCCATGTAACCGTCGATGGTGGCATCGAGGTCGGCGGCAGTCACGACCCGGTTGACGAGCCCCCAGCGAAGGGCGTCGGCTGCCGGGAACTTACGTCCGGTGAAGAGGATTTCCTTGGCGTGTTTGGCGCTTACCGCATCGGTCAGCAAACGCACGTCGTCGAGTTTGTAGCCGATCCCCAGTTTGGCCAGCGTCACCGCGAAGGTGGCGGTGTCCGCGGCGATCTGGATATCGCAGAGTTGCGCGAGTTCGAGCCCACCGCCCATGCAAAACCCTTCAATGCGAGCGATCGTCGGCTTAGCGATACCGCGGAGCGCCGCATACGCCCGCTCCGTTGTTGCGTGGTAGGCGGCAATACCGTTCGGCGATGAACGCAGGTCCTTGAACTCGGAAATATCGTTGCCGGCGCAAAAACACTTGTCGCCGCTCCCCCTGACCAGGATCACGCGGACATCCGGATCATCGGCCCAGGCCTCGAATATCTCACCCATGCGCCGCCACATGTCCAGCGACATGGCGTTGCGTTTTTCCGGACGGTTTATGGTGAAGCGCCCGATACGACCGTCTTTCACGGCAAGGATTTTCTCGCCCGACATGCTCATGTCCTTAAGCCCACTTTACCTTCCGTTGCCAACGCCGCCCTACCCATCGGGCGAACGGCGGCAAGGGTTCCCCTTTTGATTCATATTGTATACGATACCAGCAGGCTCGCAACGTGCCGGAAGTGTCAGAAAAAAATCCATTTTTTTACATTAGGGAGGAAAAAATACATGAAAACGCTAAAAGTATTATCAGTCGGCGCCGCCTTGGTAGCGGCCAGTGCGCTATTCGGCGCCACCCAGGCCCAGGAAATGAAGTTCTTCCGTATCGCCAGCGGCAGCGCTGGCGGCACCTACTTCCCCATGGCCGGGTTGCTTGCCCAGGTCATCTCGAACCCGCCGGGTGCGCGCACCTGCGCCAAGGGCGGAAACTGCGGCATGGAGAATCTGGTGGCGATAGGTCAGTCGGCCCATGGTTCGGTCGCCAATATCAACTCGATCAAATCGGGGCAGGTGGAATCCGGCTTCGCTCAGTCCGACGTGACTTATTGGGCCTACACGGGTACCGGCCCGTTCAAGGGCAAGGAGCCGATCAAGAAGCTCTGCGTGCTGGGGAGCCTATTCCCGGAGCACGTCCACGTAGTCGCCGGCAAGGGCCGCGGCATCAAGTCGGTGATGGACCTGAAGGGCAAGAAAATCGCCATGGGCCTTCCCGCTTCGGGTGCGCTGGTCGGCGCGCGCTTGGTCATGGGATCTCATGGTCTCGTAGAAAAGAAGGACTACACGCCTGAATACGTGAAATCCAAGACCGGTGCCGACAAGATCCGTGACGGGCACCTGGACGCCTTCATTACCGTCACCGGCTATCCCAACGCCTCAGTCGTCGAGATGACGGCGACCCAGGGCGGCCAGCTCGTTCCGGTCGAAGGCGCGGCGCGTGACGCGTTGATTAAGAAAGCGCCGTTCTATGCCGCCGACGTGATCCCGGGCGGTACTTACAAAGGCAACCCCAACGATACGCAAACGGTCACCGTGAGCGCGCTCTGGGTTTCCAGCTCCGACGTTGACGAGGCCACCGCTTACGGCGTCGTCAAGGGCCTGTTCGGCAACAAGAAGGCGGGCAAAATTCTCAAGAACGGTCACGCCAAGGGCAAGGCCCTGACTCTGGCAACCCACAGCGTCGGCGTCCCCATCCCTTATTGCAAGGGAGCGGCCAAATTCTACAAGGAGAAGGGTGTCTATAAGGCGCCGACGGCTCCATAAGACCGCAAAGCCGCATTAAGAAAGCAGACCGGAGGCGCTTCGGCGTCTCCGGTGCCAGTGGTTTTGCTTCCGTTCCTTCCCAATTTGCGGCGAATGCACCATGGCTGAGATCAACACCGAACTAGACGTCGAGGCGGCCGAGAATTTCGAGGGCCACTACGACCCGGAGATGCAATTCCGCCATACCTCTGGGGCGGGAAGATGGACCATGGTGGCGCTGTTGTTCTCGCTTTCCATGTTCCATTACTACACGGCCGGATTCGGCGTCCTCGAGCACCACTGGCACGTTGGCGTGCACCTCGCCTTCGTGCTCGGGCTGATCTTTCTTGTCTACACGGCGCACCGTTCCACTGGCCAAGCAGGGACGGTTGCGGCGCCCGAATTACGCCCGCAAGTGCACTGGCCTGACGCGGTCAAGTGCGCCGCCGCGGCTCTGTTCCTGGGCGGTATGTTCGGCTCAGTCATAGGGATCGGCGTCGGTGTCGGGTTTCTCGCCCTGGTACACTTTAGCCGGCAGAGGGCGGCAGAGCGGGGTGAGCCGGCGCTAGACGTCACTGACCACGTATTCGCCGCCGTGCTTGCGCTTTTTTGCCTTATCGCTGTCGGCCAGTATTCGGGCTTCATCGGCGCGAACCTCTGGGGTAAAGCCTTCCCGCCGCCGGCCCCGATCACGCTCAACATGGCGATGATGATGATGACGCTGGTATTCGAAGCCAAGCGCCGCATCCCCGTTCTCGTCGTTCTGTTCG
>DASCOC010000062.1:0-4941 GCA_036011805.1 Rhodospirillales bacterium | reverse complement strand
ATCTCCTGAAAAAAGGAACTGCTCGGTCTGTTCAAATATTTGAAACGGGTGCGTCTGGAAATTGCCGCCATCAACCAACCGGCGGATGAAACGATGCACTTCGACAACATGTCCGACCAACTGGACGCTATTGTTAAAGCCACGGAAGAGGCCACCGACACGATCATGGGGTGCATGGAGAAAAACAACGATATCGTGATGGAATTGAAAAAATCCATCACTGATCCCGAACAGGTCAAACATCTTGACCAGATCAGCACCCACAGCGCCGACGTTTTCGAAGCCTGCTCGTTCCAGGACATCGCCGGACAACGGATCACCAAGGTTGTTAAGTCGGTGACCTATGTTGAGGACAGGGTCAACGCCCTGATCAGTGTCTGGGGCAAGGATGAAATCGAGCGGATCGAGGTCAAGCCGGAAACGGAAATGACCGATGACGATAAACTGTTGCAGGGACCGGCGCTGGATGGCGAAGGCATCACACAGGATGAAATCGATAAACTTTTTGATTAAAAACGAGAGGGTTGAATGGTCCGAACGGCATTTTTCATTTTTGCGATTTTGTTGGGAGGATTGGCGATGAACGCCGAGGCCGAAGCCGCCGACCCTGAAAACACACTGTTGTTGGAACTCAAGGACGGGACGGTTGTCATCGAAATGCGCTCGGACCTGGCGCCGAAACATGTCGCCAGAATTAAGGAATTGGTGCGTCAGGGATTCTATGACGGCATTGTTTTTCACCGCGTGATCGAAGGCTTCATGGCCCAGGGCGGTGATCCCACCGGAACCGGCGCCGGCGGTTCGGGGCAAAACATTCCCGCTGAGTTTTCCGACGAGCCGCATGTTCGGGGCACCCTTTCCATGGCCAGGGCCTCATCGCCGAATAGCGCCGACAGCCAGTTTTTCATTGTCTTCGCCCGCGCCCGGTATCTGGACGGCAAATACACCGTCTGGGGCAAGGTTACCGAGGGCATGAAATTCGTCAGCAACATCAAGCGCGGCGACCCGAATGATAACGGCGCCGTCGATGATCCGGATAAAATCATCTCCATGCGCGTCGCCGCCGACGTCAAATAATCCCGCCAAACCGAGCTGCGTTCTATGACGCCTTTTGCTCGACCTGGACCGGCACCGGGCTTTTGATATGCAGGTCGCGTTGCGGGTACGGGAGACCGATTCCGTGCTCCGCAAATTTCTCCCAGACTCCCAAATAGATTGCGCCCTTAACGTTGGTCAGGCCATTGCGCGGGTCGTTGATCCAGACCCTAAGCTCCAAATCGATGGCGCTATCGCCAAAACCCACCAAATAGCAAACCGGCGCCGGCTCCGCCAATACCCGATCAACCGCCGAGGCCGCGTCGATGGCGACCTCAATCGCTTTGTTGACGTCGGTGTCGTAGGAAACCCCGATGGCCAAGCGCAGCCGCACCAGACGATTGGAAAAGGACCAGTTTTCGACCCGTTGCGAGATTAATTCCTCATTGGGGATCAAGTGTTCGGTGCCGTCCCGGGTGATCACCGACACGTAGCGCGCGCTCAAGGCATTGATCCAGCCATAGGTTTCGCCGATGGCGATCACGTCGCCCGGTTTAACGGAGCGATCCATTACCAAAATGACGCCGCTGATCAGGTTGGAGAATACTTTCTGCAGGCCAAAGCCGATGCCTAAGCCGATGGCGCCGGAGAAAACGGCGAAGGCAGTGAGGTCGATGCCGACGGAATCAAGGGCGACAACAATGGCGATGGTGAACAGAACGACCCGGAACAACTTCCCAAACAACACCCCGGCCGCCGGCGTCACCCCCGGCATGGCGCTCAAGCGCCTTTCCAACAACCGCGAGAAGTTTCCGGCCAGCCACAGCAGCACGCCCAGCGCAATGACCGCCTTGACGACGCCGAGAATAGAAATTCGAACCTCGCCAAATTGCAGGGCCATGGTGTCGAGCACGGCGGTGGTCGGGTCCAATAGCCCGGTGATGTTCAACGCCGCAATGGTCCACGCGGCAATGGCGATGGCCCTGGACCAGACGGCGTTTCGAATAAGGGTCGAGGCCAAGCGGATAATCACCCAGGCGGTCAGCAGGCTAACGACAATTTCAATCAGATGACTGGAGCGGCCGGCGTTTTCGGCGGCAAAGACGGAGAACCACTGTAGCGTCAGCCAAATAACCGGCAGGCTGAGCTGCGCCAGGGCCTGGGCGACGGGCCGCCCGTATCGTTCGAACCAGGGATAATCCCAGTCTTTCTCCAGGACCTGTCTAAATCGTTCCGCCGCGATCCAGGCGATGAAAAAGGCGACCGCGATAACGATGAACTGGATAACGGCGCTGAGGACAAAAATATGGGCATGGGCCCAAGCGGTGGCTTCGGCCAGCTTGGCCTCGATGAAGACGGGATCTAAATATTGTTCCAAAGCCCCCCCTACTCCGGCATCGGTAATAGAGCCAGCAGGCTCTAACAATAGGATAGCCGGGATTAGGCGACCATAGACGCCCCCAAACCCGCATCAACCCTAGAGTTGAGGCTTCGATGATTTTCAGCAATCGGAGCAGAGTGGCCGACTCGGGAGGCGTTTCCCTACCCAATTTCAGCGATCGCGGCTTCGATGGCGTCCAGCGCCGCCTGCCCCTTGTCGCCGTCGGGGCCGCCGGCCTGGGCCATATCGGGACGCCCGCCGCCGCCCTTGCCGCCGACCGCCGCAGACCCGATGCGCACCAGGTCAACGGCACTGGCGCGTTCGGTTAAATCATCGGTAACGCCGACAACCACGGAAGCCTTGCCGTCATTAACCGAAACCAGTGCGATGACGCCGGAGCCCATTTGTATCTTCAATTCATCGGCCAGGCTTTTGAGTTCCTTGGCCGGCATCGAGTCGAGCAGCCGCGGTTGGTAGGAGATGCCGCTGACATCCTTGATTTCGGCAGCCCCTTCCTCGGCGCCGGCGGCGATCTTGTCGCGAACGGCTTCAATCTCACCTTCCAGGGAGCAAACTTCTTCCATCAGCGCCCTGACACGTTCGGGCACGTCCTGGGCCTGCACCTTCAACAGCGCCGCCGTTTCGGCAAGGGCGTTTTCCGGGTCGGCGGCCTTGGCCGGTTCAGCAGCGGCTTTTGAAGGTGCTTTTGCAGTTGTATCCCCGCCGCCGGCCCCGGTAGCGCTTTGACGACGAGCATCAACCAGTTTCCGTTCAAGATCACGGCGTTGGCCCAATAATTCTTCGACCTTATGAACCAGTTCTTCCGGTCCGAACCCGACCAACGTCGTTGTCGCACTCAGGGTTTGTTTGGCATTTTCTTCATATTCTTTGGCGCCCTCGCCGGTCAACGCCTCGATACGCCGGACGCCGGCGGCGACGGCGCCCTCGGAGAGGATTTTAAAGACTTCGATGTCGCCGGTGTTGCGGACATGGGTGCCGCCGCACAATTCCGTCGAAAAGGCAGTATCCCCCTCTTCTCCTCCCCCCGTCTCCCCCATCGAGACGACGCGCACTTCGTCACCGTACTTTTCACCGAACAACGCCATGGCGCCGGCCTCGACCGCGGCGTCGGGTTCCATCAGCCGGGTAACGACGTCATTTTTAAGACCGATCTGGCGGTTGACCTCGGACTCGACGGCGGCCATTTCGTCTGCGTCCATGGGCTTCGGGTGGCTGATGTCGAAACGCAGCCGGTCCGGTGCGACCAGGGAACCTTTTTGAGTCACATGTTCGCCAAGGCTGCGGCGCAACGCTTCGTGTAACAAATGGGTGGCCGAATGATTGGCCCGCACCCGGCGGCGGCGATCAGCGTCCACCTCCAAGCGGACCTCATCGCCGACTTTCAATTCCCCCTCGTCCACACGCCCTATATGAACGAAAAGGTCATTGACGTGTTTTTGGGTATCGGTGACGGCGACGACGGCCCCACCCGACGCCGTGATGGTGCCGGTATCGCCGACCTGGCCGCCGGCTTCGCCGTAAAACGGCGTCTGGTTGACGATGACGCAGGCCTCATCGCCGGCCTTGGCGGCATCGGTGCGGTTGCCGCCAACCACCAGGGCCAGGACCTGGCCCTCCGCCCGCTCAGCCTCGTAGCCCAGGAACTCGGTCGCGCCCAGGTCTTCGCGAATTTTAAACCAGATCTCTTCGGTCGCCGCATCGCCGGACCCGGACCAGGCTTTCCTGGCTTCGGCGCGCTGGCGGTCCATGGCGGCGTTGAAACCATCATCGTCGACGGTCATGCCCATGCCGCGGAGCGCGTCTTCGGTCAAATCCAGGGGAAACCCATAGGTATCATACAGCTTGAACGCGGTTTCGCCGTCCAGGACGCCGCCCTCTTCGATATCCTGGGTTGCCGCATCGAGCAGCCCCAGCCCCCGGTCCAGAGTCTTTTTGAAGCGGGTTTCCTCCAGCTTCTGGGTTTCCGTGATCAGCGCCCCGGCGCGGACAAGATCCGGATAGGCGCCGCCCATTTGGTCCAGCAGCGCCGGCACCAACTGCCACATCAGCGGGTCTTGGCAGCCCATCAGGTGGGCATGGCGCATGGCCCGGCGCATGATCCGGCGCAGCACATAACCGCGCCCCTCGTTGGACGGCATGACGCCATCGGCAATCAGGAAACTGGTGGCCCGCAAATGATCGGCGATGACCCGGTGGGAAATATTGTGTTCGCCATCGGGCTCGGTGGCCGACGCCTCGGCGGAAGCCTGGATCAGGGCCTTAAACATATCGATTTCATAATTGTCGTGGGTGCCCTGCATCACCGCGGCGATGCGTTCCAGCCCCATGCCGGTATCGATGGACGGTTTCGGCAAATCCAGGCGTTGATCCGTGGTCACCTGCTCGAACTGCATGAACACCAGATTCCAAATCTCGATGAAGCGGTCGCCGTCTTCATCGGGGCTGCCGGGCGGACCGCCGGGAATGTGATCGCCGTGATCGTAGAAGATTTCCGAGCACGGCCC
>DASCOC010000061.1:0-4086 GCA_036011805.1 Rhodospirillales bacterium | reverse complement strand
CAACGGGATTCGTTTTCATGTTTCTTTACCGTTTCACCCGCTCCCTTTGGCCGGTCATAGTTGTGCACTACCTGTTTAATCTTCTGGTTTTCTCCAAGGCTGGTTGTGAATGGGGTGTAACGGGTTGTCTTCCAGTGTAGGCGGCTGTCTACTGCGAGGGTGTGGACCCTACTCAAGCTCCGCCGCACTTAGTTTCCGCCTGAACATCACCAAGAACAGCACCGCCACCAGCGGCGCGATAATAGCGGCGGCGGTCAACAGGCCTTCGGCCATGCCAAGCCACACGAACACCGGGATCAGCAGTACCGCGTCGTCGGCATCGAAACCGCCGAAGCTAGGCAGTTCGGCGGCGCGATGGCCGCCCGCTTCTTCCATCCGCATCACCATCCACAGGATCGCCGCCACCGACAGGCCGGCCAGGACGCCCATGGGGATCGACCACACCCCCCCTTCCCTGAGGCCGATGCCGAGGCCGATCAGGATCAAGGCGTTGCAGACGGCATCGGCGATCATGTCGTAGCGGTGGCCGCCGGGGCTGGTTTTCCCGGTTAGCCGCGCCAGTTCGCCGTCGCATCGGTCCAAGGCCACCGACAGCACGAAAACGCCGGCCGCGATGCCCTGCCATGCCGGGCCGGCGGCCATCAATGCGGCGGCGGCGATGCCCGCCAACAGCCGCGCCGTGGTCAGTTGATTGGGCGTCACCGGGGTGCTTGCCAGGGGCTTGACCACCGTCGGGCGGACAATTCGATGAATCCAGGAGTTGTGGCTCATGACTTCAGGAAATCCTTGAACCGCAACGCCACCTCGGCCGGGGTTACGGTCGGGCGGCCCAGGTCCTGCATCGAGCCGGGCAGGATGCGCATATGGATCAGGTGCGGGCCGGATTCCTTTTGGGCCGTCTTCAGCGCCTGAGCAAAACCGTCTGCACTGTCGCACTTTAAGCCGCGGGCATAACCGCAATCGGCGGCGATGGCGGCGAAATCCACCGAGCCGGACACCGTTGGCTGGCCGCCGGTGGAATCGTAGGTGCCGTTGTCGAGGACGATATGAACCAGATTATCCGGCGCGTAGGCGCCGATGGTCGCCAGCGTCCCCATTTTCATCATCGCGGCGCCATCGCCGTCCAACACCACCACGGGCTTGTCCGCGTTCAAGGCGACGCCGAGGCCCATGCCCGCGGCACAGCCCATGGAACCGACTTGATAGAGGTGCTGGGGCCGGTCGGCGATGGTAAACAGCTCACGCCCGCATTTGCCGGTGGTGGCGATGATCGCGGTATCCTCCGACACCGCTGAAAGCACCTCTTCCAATGCCTGATACCGCGTTATTGCTGCGCCTTGAACGGAAAAGTCCGAGGTTTCGCCGGCGACGCGGACCGGTGGCGTCGTCATCTCGTCGCCGCCATCGTTGCTGACGTCGCCTTTTTGCATAATGAAGGCAAACGGCAATCCGGTGCTGTCCATCTCGGCCAGGGCTTCTTCGATCGCCGCCGCTGCGTTCGCCGCATCGGCCGGGAACGGCCGGTGCGGAACGTCCATCAGCTCTAAAAGACCGGGCGTGATCCGGCCCATCAATTCATGTTGGGGTTCATCGGAAAGACCCGGCCCGGCCCGCCAAGTGACCACCATCAGGGTCGGAATCCTAAACGGATAATTCAGCGAGGTGATCGGATTGACGGCGTTGCCGAGCCCAGAGTTCTGACAGATGACGGCGGTCCGGTGCCCGGCCAACCAGGCCCCGGACGCAATCGCCACCGCCTCGCCCTCACTGGCGGCGCCGACATAGGCGAGGCGGTCATCAACGATGGCGCCATTGATCAACGGCGTCAGAAAGGAACACGGAACGCCGGTAAAAAAATCGATGCCGGCGGCAAATCCCCGATCAAGGAATTCGGCGGCGGCGATCACAGGAAATTGCCGGCCTTGGTGATGTCGGCGGCGTCGTCGACGTCCAGCCACTGGCCGGGAACGTAGATCACCCGGATGGAGGCGCCTTTATCCGCCAACCGCGCGAATAGGTCCGGCAGGCTCGCTTTCGGCAGACTGCCGTCCTTGCCCATGGCGGCGATTTCATCGCGCACCAGATCGCTCCCTTTGGGCTTAAGCTTGGCGACGCCGATCCATTCACCATCGACGTCGGCGGGATCCATGTCGTTGTCGATACGGCTCAACGTCACCGGGTCATCGTCCAGGTAGTCCCCCGAAAACGGGCCGGAGCATTTGATATAATCGCGGACCCAGTCCTCGGCGTCGGATTTGCGTTCCTTCCAAAGGGCGTCAACCAGCACCGTAATGTCTTCGTCGGCGGCCAGCAGCTGATCGAGATAATACTGGCGGAACAGAATATCGCCGTAGGAGATGATGCAATCCCCCTCGATGTGGTCGATGGCCGATGACAGGCTGGCTACCTCTCCGGTGTTGTCGAACAGGTCGTTATCGACGGTGGTGATCGACGGCAGGTTGATCTGCTCTTTCTTATAGCCGCGAACGACGACGATATCCTGAACACCGGAATCCTTGAACGTCTTGACCAGACGCGACAGCAGCGGCTTGCCCCGGACATCGATCATGCATTTTGGCTTGTCCTCGGTAAGCTGGCCTAACTGAGCGCCCCGGGACGCGGCCAGAATGACGGCGTTTGCTTTGTGCCCCTGTTGGGGAAGGTAGCGTTTTTCGGCCTCGGCCAGTTCGTCGTTGCCGGTCAGTTCGAACACCTCCTTGACCAAAACCATGTCGCCATCCACACCGGCCAGGCTTTCTTCGCGAAAAATCCGCCGTGAGGTTTCGCGCATGGCGGTGATGGCGGCGCGCATATTATGGTTGGCCCAGATGGCGACGGAGATGCCGGCCTTGCGGAAATCGTCGGTCGGGGTTCGGAAGTATTTGGTCGGCACGATGACAATGGGACACCGGCCCGCCCATTCCTTGGCGAAGGCGTCGATCTCATCGGGGGTGGAAAGCTTCGAGTGGACCAGCACCGCATCGGCGCCGGCGGCGTGATAGGCCTCGGCGCGCCGCAACGCTTCGTCCAGGCCGCGCCCGGCGATAAACGCCTCCAGGCGGGCGACGATGGAAAAATTCGGATCGGTTTGGCTGTCCTTGCCGGCTTTGATTTTGCCGCAAAACTCGTCCATGTCGGCCAGGGGCTGACCTTCTCCAATAAAGGAATTGGTTTTGGGAAATAATTTATCCTCGATACAGATTCCGGCGATGCCGCGCTGGCCCAGTTTGTGCACGGCGCGGCGCATGTTGTTGAAATTGCCCCAACCGGTATCGCCGTCGACCAGAATCGGCACACTGGTCGCATCGGCCATGAACTCCAACACATCCATGATCTGGGTCCACGACGCTTCGTTGTTGTCGCGAACGCCCAAGGCCGCCGACATCGAAAGGCCGGACGCCCAAATACCCTTGAACCCGGCCTCCTCGACTATTTTCGCAGACAAGCCGTTGTGGGCTTCCATCAGGAATTCCAGTTCCGGAGACGTCAACATGGCACGCAACTGCTCCGTCTTGGTCAAAGACGGTATTTGGCTGGCTTGGTTTCGGCTGGGCGCTTCGCGCATTGATATAGTCCTTATTTTCCGCACATTTGTTTTGTTGGGGCATATAACTCTTGTTTCCCTGTCGGTTCAAGACGGCGTTGAAGCGAAACCCCTCTCGGCTTAGTATCCGTTCGCCCTTAAATTGAGCCTCAAGGAACGTTTATGCTGAACACGCCGATCCTTAATGAAGAACAAATCAATACGTTCGAACGCGATGGCTACCTGATCGTCAGCCAGGCCTTCTTTGCCGATGAGATGAAGCGCATCGACACCTGGACCCAGGAGCTGGTCGCGCTCCCGGAAGAGTCCGGGAAACACTGGGTTTATCATGAAAAGAGCCTGAAGGGGGACAGCGCCGACCTGATCAGCCGGATTGAAAATATCGCGCCTTTTCACGCCGGGTTCGAGGAACTGAGCAGGGTTCTGAAAGCCCCCGTCGCCCAGCTTCTCGGCGAAGAGGCGGCGTTGTTTAAGGAAAAAGTCAATTTCAAGATGGCCGGCGGCGACGGGTTCAAGCCGCATCAGGATTCACAGGCCGGTTG
>DASCOC010000060.1:0-4847 GCA_036011805.1 Rhodospirillales bacterium | reverse complement strand
GGGACCCGATCCACGGATACCATCAGGGCCAGCGGTTCAACAGCACCGCATCAACAGGCCGGACACAAGACTGTACCTGACTTGGCCGCTACGACGTCGAAAAGTCCTTGCAACGCGGGAGCCATCCACACAGGACATTAGAGATCAAAGGTTATCGATATATTTGACGACCCTTATAATGGTGCTCGGAAGAGGCGGCGCAGAACTCTTTTTCGAAAAATGCGACATCGCGACGCCCTTCCGTCACCTTCTATTTGAACTCTGAAACGCAATCGGTCACGGCCTTCTTCAGGAAACCTATATCAGCCCCAAGCCCGACGAAGGTGTATCCCATGTCCATGTACGTCTTTGACTGCTCCGGCCCGAAGGCCAGCGTTCCGGCGGTGACGCCGTGCTTGGCGCAAATCTCGGGGACTCCCGCCATTATGTCCTGAACCTCCTTGCTGCCGGATTCCATGAGGCGGCCGATGCTGGCGGCCAGGTCATTGGGGCCGATGAACACCCCGTCTACACCGTCCACCGCGCAGATGGCGTCGAGCCGCTTGACGGCCTCGGCGGTTTCGACCTGGACGAAGACACAAACAAGGTCGTTGACGTTATGCCAATAGTTGGTATCGAACCCAAATTTACTCGCCCTGGTGGCTGCGGCGACGCCACGAATGCCCGCAGGCGGATAGCGCACGGCAGCGACAGCTTGTTTTGCTTCTTCTTCCGTTTGCACGAATGGAATGATGAAGTTGTGAAAACCGATATCGAGGAGCTGCTTGAGGATCACCGGATCGTTCCACGGCGGCCGGACAATCGGCACGGTGGAACTGCCCTTCATCGCCTGGAGTTGGCTGAACAAGCCTGGAAGGTCATTCGGCGAATGTTCGGCATCGAACAGGACCCAGTCGAGGTCAGTATAGGACAGGACCTCCGCCACGATGTTGCTGCATAGGGAACTCCAAAGCCCGATTTGCAAGTTATTGTCCCGAAGCTGAGCCTTTAATGGGTTCGCCACTGCCAATTCTTCTGTATTTCCAGTCATGTCGATCTAAGCCTCTTTGATTGTTGATTTCTACGCATCGCGAGGGATGGTGACCCGCTGGCCGGTAGCCGCCGCTTCGCGAATGGCCAGGGCCACGGCCAATGAGCGAAGCCCGTCTTCGCCACTCGCCGCCGGGCGGCCGCCGTTTCGAACGGCGTCATTAAACCGGCGCACGGTCCGGCGATAGGCAGGCTCATGATCGCAGTCCAGTGTTTCTTCGCCCTCTTCCGTAAGCAGGATCACTTCGCCGACCGGCTGCTGGGTGAGGACGCCGCGCGCGACAATGGACCCCTCGGTCCCGTGAACCTCAACGCCGGTGCCGGCAAACTGCATGTTATGACCCATGTGGAAAGAGGCGATGAGCCCCTTGGAAAACCGGACCACCGCCATGCCGTGGTCCTCGAGCCCCTGGCTCGCCAAGCCCGTTGACTGGGTGAACGCCGACACCTCCTCGGGTTCGTCGTCGAGGAGAAAGCGCAGTGTATCGGCGCAGTGAACGCCGACATCAAGAACCGCCCCGCCGCCGGCCGACGGCTTGTTGGTGCGCCAAGTATGAAGTTGCGGCCGAAGGTAGATGGCTTGAAACACCATTGCCGCAACGGGCCGTCCAATTCGCCCATCGGCGATGGCGTCGCGGACGGTACGTAGCGTCGCCGCCTCTCGCAAGTGATGATTAGTGGCCATAATCACCCCCGCCTCGACGCAAGCGTCTACCATGGCGCGGGCGTCGGCTACGGTCAGGGCCAGCGGTTTTTCGCATAGAACGTGCTTGCCGGCGGCAGCGGCCCTTATGGTCTGATCCTTGTGCAGTTCGTTGGTGGTACTGATATAGACCGCGTCGACGGCGGGGTCGGCGAGAAGGGCGTCGAGTGTCTCATGGCTCCTGGGAATTTGCTCACTGGCGGCGAATTCCTCACCACGCGAAGGCGAACTGCTCATGACGGCGACCACGTCGCTGTCGTCCTGAGCGCGAATGGAGGGGATCAGATGTTCTCGCGCGATGGTGCTGGTGCCGATAATCCCCCAGCCCAATTTACCTTCCTTGGTCATATGGAATTCTCCTCTCAAAATTTGAGCCTATTCTCTAGTCAATGGTCCATCCACCCGCGACGATGATGGTTTCGCCAGTCACGTAGGCACCGGCAGGTGAACAAAGATAGTCGACCGCGCCGGCGACGTCCTCCGGCTTCCCGATATAACCCAGCGGGATCTCCTCGGCCCGCTTTGCCAGCAACTCGCCCGGTTTTAGGCCCATGCGTTCAACGCCGATCTTCTGGTCGGCGACCTTGTGAATGTCCGTATCGATCAACCCCGGGGCGATGGCATTGACGGTAATCCGGCGTTCACCAAGGATCCGCGAGATGGTCTTGGTCATATTTATGAGTGCCGCCTTGCCCGCCGCGTAGGGGGGAAAGGTCGTCCGGCCATCGATGCCGACCGCCGACGCGATGTTGACGATACGCCCGCCATCGGCCATTCGTTTGGCCGCTTCCTGCATGGAAAAAAAGGGGCCCCGGGCATGAATCGCCATCACCCGATCGTAGTCATCCTCCGGAATATCCGGAAAAGGCGTCGAAAGGTTGAGGCCGGCATTGTTGACCAGCATGTCCAGGCGGCCCAACTCATCGTTGGTTTTGGCAAAGGTCTGGCGAATCTCCGCAACTGATGTCGCATCGGCCCGGATGTCCAGCACCTGGACGCCCAGTTCCCGCAAACTTTCGGCGGTTGCCGCAAGTTTTTCCTCTTGCAGATCCGTGACCACCATGGTGGCCCCCCGCCTCGCCAACTCGCGGGCAATGGCGGCGCCGATTCCCTGCGCCGCACCGGTGACCATCGCGACTTTCCCCTTCAAGTATTGATCGTTCATGATGCTTGTTTCCAAAATGTCATGGTGATGGCGTCATAAATGCCCATAATCCAATTCCACTGTATCTTAACGGGAATTTGCGGGACGTCCACCGAACCAAGGGATAAGGAAACGGCTGAATGGCGATGAATCGGATTTTGATCACGGGAGCGGCCGGAACCATCGGTCAGGTTTTGCGCCAGGGTTTGCGGGACCACTACCCGGTGATCCGGCTGTCCGATATAACCCCCTTGGGTGAGGCCTCGACGGGCGAGGAACTGGTGCAGGCCGACATCACCGACGCGGCAGCCATCGAGGCCGCCATGGAAGGCGTCGACGGGGTTATCCACCTGGGGGCCAAGTCGGTGGAGGATACATGGGATAACATCCTCTCTGTCAACATTGCCGGCACCTATAATGTGTTCGAAGCGGCACGGCGACAAGGAGTCTCGCGGATCGTATTCGCCAGTTCCAACCATGCCATCGGCTTCTACCGGCGCGATCAAAAACTGGATTCTAACGTGGTGCCGCGCCCCGACAGTCGCTACGGGGTTAGCAAGGTCTTCGGCGAGAGCCTGGGCAGCCTCTATGCCGACAAGCATGGCATCGGGGTCATGTGCATGCGGATCGGCTCTTGCCTGGAAGAACCCCTCGACGCCCGCCATCTGAGCACCCGCATCAGCCCCGGGGATATGGTGCGCCTGGTGCGCGCCGGCTTGGACGCGCCGAAGTTGGGCTTCGCCATCGTCTATGGGGCTTCCGACAACACCCGGGGCTGGTGGGACCACTCGGTGGCCTGCCAACTGGGCTACGCCCCCGAAGACGATTCGGAGGACTTCGCCGAAGAAATCATGAGTCTCGAAGTGCCCGAAGATGCCGACGACATCGCCAAGCTGTTCCAGGGAGGGGTCTTCGCCTCGGCCGAATTCGACGGCGAAATGCCCGAGTCGTAGAACCAAGATGGCGATATTAATCACCGGGGCCATGGGCCACATTGGTCAGGAAGTGGTGCGCCAGGCCTGCGCCGCCGGGGAACAGGTCGTTGCCCAGTACAGAGATACCTTCCGAGTTGAAGAAGCGGCGGCCCTCGGCGAGAACGTGACCTGGATACCCTGTGACCTCACCGACCGGGCGGCGGTAGAGGAACTATGCACAAATCACGACATTGACGCTTGCATTCACTTGGCAGCAGTTTCCAACGAAGCCTATGCGCGGCCAGACCCCTTGGCGGCAGTACGCGCTAACGTCGGCGCCGTGGCCAGCCTTCTCGATATTGCCAGGCGGCGTGATTGGAAACGTTTTATCCTGGTCAGCACCGGATCGGTGTTTCAGAACCTGAGCGACGTGAAGTCGCCGATTTTCGAGGATACGCCGCCCTCGGTGGTCAATATCTATGGAACGACCAAACTCTGCGCCGAACTGACCACCCAAATGTACCGTACTCAATTCGGTCTGTCGGCGGCTAGTGTGCGTATCTCCTGGGTCTTTGGGCCGCCGGTCGTTTCCGTCGATCCGCCGCGTGGCCCAATCCCGGCGTTCCTGAAGTGGGCGCTTGAAGGAACGTCCGTTCGCGAGCCGAGCGGCGCCGATTTCGAGGCTAGTTTCACTTATGTGGGAGACGTGGCCGCCGGCTTGCTGGCTGCCTACCGCGCGCCAAAGCTCAATCACGATGTCTACCACCTGGGTCCGGGGGTCAATTTCACAACTGGTCAGGTCGCCACCGCAATCTGTGCCGCCGTGCCGGGTGCGGTCATCGAACTTGGCCCCGGAACCGAGCCATGGACTACCTACACGGCCCCGCGCGGGCCACTGGCGGGTGACCGGTTTGAAAAGGATATCGGCTATACCATCGCCAATTCCCTTGAATCCGGCATCCAACTATACGCCGATTGGATGCGTGCCCACCCTGAAACCTACGGTTAGGCCTTGTCGCTGACCAGCTTGGCAACGGCCTCGAAGGCCAGTTCGTAT
>DASCOC010000059.1:0-3413 GCA_036011805.1 Rhodospirillales bacterium | reverse complement strand
AGCCGGATATAAACGATTTCCGGATCAATTAATTCCGATACCCCGCCTTCCTCGGCGTCGCGGCGGCAATGCAGTTGAAGCCCCCTCACTTGGCCGGACGGCGTATTGTAATAACCGTCGGTGTGCCAACTCAGCGGCTTGTCGGTATACGGAATATACGCTTCCCGGCGGCCGCTCCCGGCAACGGAGATTTCCGTAATCCCGTCTTCGCCGGTGCATAAAGGCCGATCGAATCGGACCAGGCCGAAATGCTGGGCCAAGGCCAAGGCGTCTTCCTTGGTCGCATCGGCTTCGGAAACGTAAATCGCCATGTTGAATTTTTGGCAACGGTCCAGAATGGCTTGCCTTTCCTCCGCGCTCGGGGCGCGGCAATCGGCCACCGGCACCACGATGGATTCGGGCGCTACGGGAAAGTTTTCCAGTTTTTGGCGGCGCCAATTTTCATAGGCGCCGGGATTCCGTAAATCGAACGGCGCTGCGTTCCCCTCCCCCTTTCCGAGCGAAGGCGCGGATTGGGAAGACGCTATGAGTGTGTGCTCCGTTGATACCATCTGAATGACCGGTGTTACGAATTACGGCAAAAGCGCCGGGGCTCATACCCATAAACCCCTTAGGGCTTATGTAAAGTTCCCTCTTGATAATTTACATTTTTTGAATATGATCTGTCCAGTTGATGGATTTTAAAATTTCCGCCGGCCAAAAAAACAAAACTTTAAGCGGAATAAAAATTTATCTCAGGAACGGCGTGACGAACACATAACCGTGCAGGTGGAGGCACATCAATGGCTAAGAAGAAAGCGACCAAAAAACACGACACACCCTTTCTTGATCAACTTGAAAGTGGGCCGTGGCCCAGCTTTGTCACCGGGCTGAAGCGTCTGGCCGATGATGACGGCACCGACCACGGCACCATGATGACCGACCTAATGGGTCAGTTGGAACATTCCTACGAAACCCGTCGCGGCTATTGGAAGGGCGGCACGGTCAGTGTCTTTGGTTATGGCGGCGGGGTCATTCCGCGGTTTTCCGAAGTGCCGGAAGAGTATCCCGAATCGTCTGAATTCCATACCTTGCGTATTCAGCCTCCGGCCGGCATGCACTACGACACCAAATTGCTGCGCGATATGTGCGACATCTGGGAAGAACAAGGCGCCGGCCTGATCGCCCTTCACGGGCAAAGCGGCGACATCATGTTCCAGGGTTGCAAGACCGACAAGGTCCAGCCCGCCTTCGATGCCTTGAATAAGATCGGGTTGGATATGGGCGGTGCCGGCCCGGCGCTCCGGACCTCCATGAGCTGCGTCGGCCACGCCCGTTGCGAACAATCCTGTTATGACGAGGTCAAGGCCCACCGGCAGATCATCAACGCCTTCTTGGACGAAATGCACCGCCCGGCGTTGCCGTATAAATTCAAATTTAAATTCTCCGGTTGCGCCAACGACTGCGTCAATGCCATTCAACGCGCCGACTTCGCGGTCATCGGCACCTGGCGCGACGACATGAAGGTCAACCAGGACGAAATCAAAAAGTACGTCGCCACCGCCGGGCGCAAGTACACCATCGACAATGTCATCACCCGTTGCCCGACCAACGCGCTCAGCCTTAACGACGACGACACCTTAGACGTCGACAACAAAAGCTGCGTGCGCTGCATGCATTGCATTAACGTCATGACCAAGGCGTTGTCGCCGGGCGATGACAAGGGCGTTACCATCCTG
Source organism: Rhodospirillales bacterium (assembly GCA_036011805.1). Lineage (GTDB taxonomy): Bacteria > Pseudomonadota > Alphaproteobacteria > Rhodospirillales > Casp-alpha2 > Casp-alpha2. The sequence goes on along the minus strand of DASCOC010000059.1, from coordinate 1,695 downwards.
ATGGGCGGCAAGCGGTCGTTGAAGATCGGCGACACCATGGGCTCCGTCATTATTCCCTTCATGAAGCTGGAGACCGACGAGGACTATGACGAGCTTGAAGCCCTGGCCGAAAAGGTCATCGACTTTTTTGCCGAAAACGCCCTCGAACATGAACGTGTTGGCGAAACCATCGACCGTATCGGTCTCGCCAACTTCCTTGGCGGGATCGGCGTTGATGTGGACATCAACATGGTGAGACACCCGAGGACCAATTCCTACGTCCGCACGGACGATTTCGAAGAGGAAGCGGAGAAATGGCGTCAGCGGAACGGCGCCGGTAATGAAGCACCGGCAGCGGCGGAATAAATCGATCCTAAAAATCTGAACGCCAGGAAAAATATTGGAAGATCACAAATGACCGAAGCAAAAACAGAACCGCGCCGTCCTGACGAAACCGGCGTCCCCGATCCGTTTCCTTTGATGCATCCGTTGATGAAGAAGAACTACGGCAACTGGGACTGGCATGACCGTTTACGCCCTGGCGTTCTTCACCATGTCGCCAAGAACGGAGACGAAATTTGGACCGTCCGTGCCGGCACCCAGCGCCAAATGGACGTTTACACCATCCGCAATCTCTGTGACATCGCCGACGACTTGGCCGAAAGCCATGTCCGCTTTACCTCGCGTAGCAATATTGAATTCATGGTATCGACCGAGGCGCGGGTGGCGCCGTTGATTGAAAAGCTTGAGGCCGAGGGTTTCCCCGTCGGCGGCACCGGGAATTCGGTTTCCATGATTAACCACACCCAGGGCTGGTTGCACTGTGACATCCCCGGCACCGATGCGTCGGGCGTCGTCAAGTCGCTGATGGATGATCTCTACGACGAATTCGTGACCGAAGAGATGCCCAACAGGGTTCGAATCACCACGTCGTGCTGCCAGATCAATTGCGGCGGCCAGGGCGATATCGCCATTAACGTCCAATACACCAAGCCGCCGGTCATCAACCATGACCTGGTCGCCAATACCTGCGAGCGCCCGGCGGTGATCGCGCGTTGTCCGGTGGCCGCGATCCGCCCGGCCATGGTTAACGGCAAGGCATCGCTGGAAATCGACGAGAAAAAATGCATTTGCTGCGGGGCCTGCTATCCGCCCTGCCCGCCCATGCAGATCAATTCCGATGAATCGACGAAGATAGCGATTTGGGTCGGCGGCAAGCATTCCAACGCCCGTTCCAAACCGGCCTTCCACAAACTGGTGGCGGCCAATCTTCCCAACAATGCGCCCCGATGGCCTGAAGTTTCCGAAGTGGTGAAGCGTATTCTCACCGCCTATAAGGAAGATGGCCGGGACTTCGAGAGGGTCGGCGAATGGATCGAACGGGTCGGCTGGCCGCGTTTCTTCGAGCTCACCGATCTCGCATTCACCCGGCACATGATTGACGATTACCGGAGCGGGCGCGACACCCTTAACGCTTCGGCCCACGTCCACTTCTAGGGTCTTATGAAAAACCAGGGAGAGCACCGATGAAATTCGGAATATTGGTTAATGAAGGCCCGTTTACCCATCAAGCGTCGGATTCGGCATACCAGTTCGCATCCGCCGCCTTGAAAAAGGGCCATGAAATTTGCCGTGTGTTTTTCTATCACGACGGCGTCAACAACTCGACCAAGCTGTCGGAGCCGCAATCGGACGACCGCAATCTCATTCAACTTT
>DASCOC010000058.1:0-13107 GCA_036011805.1 Rhodospirillales bacterium | reverse complement strand
CGCTGATGGTCCCTGTCGAGGGCTTCATACTCCAGCATGAATGACGGCGTCAGTTCTACCATTTCCATTTCCTTCCGTCCGGCGCGGTAATTATACCCTCACCCCGGCATAGATAAAATTATTCCGCCGCTTCGGATTGAGACGCCGAACCGGTTCCGTTACTTGCTTCTGTCGATCTACCTTCTTCATCCATGGGGAAGATAAAGGCGTATTCAGGATCAACGCCGCCGGTAAACCGCTTGCTTAATTCCGGTTCGAACGTGTGATGAATGCGGACGTAGACATCGCGTTCATCTGGGGCCACGTTGTCTGCGGTCAACGCCACGCGGACGATATTGTCGTGGCCAAGCAGATGCGTGGACACCACCTCCAACGGCGCTCCCCCTTCGGACTTATCGTCGCCGTCGCTTTCGAGAATGACCCCCTCGGGACGGACCAGAACCTCGACCATCAGGCCTTCGTCCAGTCCTTCGGCCGGGATCCGGCCCAGCGGAATTTCAACGTGGCCGTTGTTGACGACGCCCTCGAATCGGTTCATCAGGCCAAACAGTTTGGCGACGAATTCGTGCCGAGGGTGGTAATAGATGTCATGGGGACTGCCGGACTGAAGGATGCGTCCGTTGTTACCCAGAATCTTGATCCGGTCGGCCATGAACATCGCTTCTTCCGGGTCGTGGGTGACCATGATGGTGGCAACGCCGCTGGCTTTCAGAACGCTCAGGGTCTCTTCACGGATTTGCCCGCGCAGATTGGTGTCCAACCCGGAATACGGCTCATCCAGCAACAATAACTTCGGTTCCGGGGCCAGCGCCCGGGCCAGTGCGATGCGTTGCTGTTGGCCGCCCGACAGCATGTGCGGATGGCTTTCGGCATACTGCACCATGCCAACCTGATCCAGCATTTCCAAGGCCCGGCGCCGCGCCTTGTCTTTGGGCTGGCCGTCAAGACCGAAAGTCACGTTGTCGATGATGGAAAGATGCGGAAACAGGGCGTATTCCTGGAACATCAGGCCAATGCCCCGGTGTTCGGGCGGCACGTGCATCTCAGGGTCGGCGACGACCTCGTTGTTAATGAGGATTTCGCCTTCCTGCAGGCGTTCAAGCCCGGCGGCCAGCCGCAACAGCGTGGTTTTTCCTGACCCCGACGGGCCCAGCAGACAGACCAATTCACCAGCCGGAATCATCAAGGAAACCTTATCCAGAACCTTATTGTCCCCATACGCATGGGAGACACCGATGACATGAAGTCCCTTCACGAGGTTGGCTCCTCTGTGGAATGGCCCGGCCGCGACTTGGTAATGGCGAAGCTAAGCACAATAACCGGCAAAATGCCAAAGCCGACGATGGCCAGCGCCGCCAGGGATGCCTCGCCCAACTGTTCATCCGACGCGAACTGATGCACATAGGTCGCCAGGGTGTGAAAGTTAAACGGCCTTAGGATCACCGTCATCGGCAATTCCTTCATGCATTCGACGAAAACCATGATCACCGCCGTCAAGGCACTGCCGCGTATCAAGGGAAGGTGAATGCGCTTAAGCGTACTGAAGGGGCCGTGGCCGAGACTGGCGGCGGCGCCGTCCATGTTCGGGGTGATCTTGGAAAGGCTGGCTTCGACGCTGCCGAACGATAGCGCCAGGAAACGGACCAGATACCCGAAGGTCACGGCGGCGATGGTGCCGCTGAACAGAAGCCCCGTCGAAAGCCCGAAGTTCCTGCGCATCAATCCGTCGATGCCGTTGTCCAACGCGCCCAGGCTGACCAAGACGCCGACGGCCAAAACCGACCCGGGCACGGCATAGCCAAAACTTGTGATCCGAACCATAAAAGTGACGATTTTTTCCTTCCTAAGCCGCGCCCCGTAGGCCAGGAAAATACCGATGGCGAGCGCCAGCGCCGCGGCCAGGGTAGACAGCATGACGCTGTTTCCGGCGTGGCGAAGCACTTCTGCATTGGCGGCGGCCTCAAAATAAACCACCGCATAGCCGCCCAATACCATCGCCGGCAGCAGGAAACCGAACACCACCGGCAGCGCGCAGCCGATGACCGCCCAGGTACGCGCCCGGCCCCGCAATTCGTACCCCGGCAAGGCCTTGAATTTGGCCATGGTGTGATGGAAACGTTGCTTGCGCCGCCCGAACCGTTCGGCCAGCACCAGGAACACCACGAAAAACAGCAACAGCCCGGCCAACTGCGCCGCGCCGGCGATATTGTTCATGTTCAGCCAGACGTCATAGATTCCCAACGTAAAGGTGCCGACGGCGAAAAAGTCGACGGTGCCGAAATCGTTCAACGTTTCCATCAACACCAGGGAGGTGCCGATGACGATGGCCGGTCTGGCCAACGGCAGGGCGACGGAAAAGAAACTCCGCCACGGGCCACGACCCAACACCCGGCTGGCTTCCAGCACGCACACCGATTGTTCCATAAAGGCGGCGCGCGACAGCAGATAGACATAAGGGTACAACACCAACGTCATCATCGAGGCGGCGCCGCCCAGGGAGCGAATTTCCGGGAACCAGTATTCCCGCTTCAACGTCCATCCGAACACGTCGCGCAACAAGCCCTGTACCGGGCCGGCGTATTCGAGAATGTCGGTATAGACGTAAGCGATCACATAGGCAGGCATCGCCATCGGCAGCAATAGCGCCCATTCGAACATGCGACGGCCTGGAAACCGGCACGTGCTGACCAGCCAGGCCGTACCGACCCCGATGACCAGGGTGCCGACGCCGACGCCGATCATTAGCAATAAGGTGGTCGAGATGTATCCCGGCAGAACCGTGGACACCAAATGCGACCAAATCTCATCACCGGGGGTCAGGCCGATAATGAGGACCGCCAGGATCGGCACCGTCATCGCCAAGGCGATCAGAACGGTGCCGATGCTCCATACGTTGACCCATGACCATAAATTTCTTATCGCCCCGGCGGGTCTGGGGGGCGGTATGCCGGCGGTTGCCGCTTCAGTCGACACGATTGAGTTCAATCATTTATCCCAGGTCCCTAGTTGTTGAACCGAACCTTGTCCATAATCCGGGTCGCGGTAATACGATGTTCGGCGATCTTGAACAAGAACGTCTCGTCGGCCTTGAACTTTCCCCAGCCGGCGACGATGGGGTGCAGCTTGGCGCCGGCCTTGATCGGATATTCGAAGTTGTCCTCGGCGTAGATTTTCTGCGCCGCGTCGCCGCTCAGGAACTCGATCAGTTTGACGGCGCCTGATTTGTTCTTGGCGCTTTTGGTGATGCCGGCGCCGCTGATATTAACGTGGGTGCCCCGATCCTTCTGATTGGGGAAAATAAGATTCACGGACGCCGCCCAGTTTTTCTGTTCCGGGTTTTTCTTATTGGTCGCCATCTTACCCATGTAATAGGTGTTGCCCACCGCGATGTCGCATTCGCCCGTGTAGACGGCCTTGACCTGGGCGCGGTCGTTGCCTTGCGGTTTGCGCGCCAAATTGGCCTTGACGCCACGGGCCCAGGCCTCGGCGGCGGCTTCGCCTTTTGCCGCAATCATCCAGGCCAACAGCGAAACGTTATAGACGTGCTTGCCGGACCGGGTGCAGACGCGCCCCTTCATGTGCGGCTTGGCCAGGTCCTCATAGGTGGTGACCTCGCCCGGCTTGACCCGGTCCTTGTGTGCAAAAATGACCCGGGCGCGGGTCGTCAACCCATACCACAAGCCCTTCGGGTGGCGGAACTGGGCCGGCACGTTGCTGCTAAGAACGCTCGACGTACTGGGTTGAAGAAGGCCTGCCGCGACCAGGTTTTGGATGTTGCCGATATCGGCCGTCAGCACCAGATCGGCGGGGCTGTTGGCGCCTTCGGCCTTGAGCCGTTCCAACATGCCTTTTTTCAGATACACCATGTTGACCTTTACGCCGGTTTCCTTGGTAAAGGCATCCAACAGCGGTTTCATCAGGAAGGGCTGGCGATAGGAATACAGATTGACTTCTGTTGCGGCGGCTGCCGTGCTCGGTGACTGAGTGATCATCCCGGCGATGGCGAATAAACTCAACACCACCAAAAAATTGCAGCTTTTCATTATTTTTTTCCTTTGGGTCTTTGATTTCACAAACACGCCTTTTTATTGATATTGCGACGCATTCTCAATACCTAATTATGCGCATAAATAACCTTATGGTCAAGGGTTTATTATGATCATCTTAAAATAGGGAATTTCTCTAGTTTTTAAGGGATGTACCTTAAAAATAATAAGGGTACTTGCCGGGGGCCCAGTGAATAGAATTTAGCCTATTTTCCCTGATAGGAGATGCGATAAATCGCACCGGCCCTGTCATCGGACACCAGGATCGATCCGTCCCCGTACTGCTGCACGTCAACCGGACGGCCCAGATAGTCGCCGTTTTCGTCCATCCAGCCTTCGGCGAAGGGTTCCGTTTTGGCGGCATCCCCCTTGCTGTCCAGATAGGTCACCATGACCCGCGCCCCCCGTGGCGTTGTCGCGTTCCAGGACCCGTGCTGGGCACTGAAAATCGCATTGGAATATTTTTTTGGGAACATCTTGCCGGTATAGAACATCATGCCCAAGTCGGCGGCGTGGGCGATCATATTGACCTGCGGTGCGACGTACCTGTCGGCTAACGCCTTGGGAATGAGCTTGTCACTATATTCGTGGGTGCGGGTGTCGCCGCCACCGTAATAGGGAAAGCCGTACCACATGCCCATTCTCGGCATTTTGTTCAGCTCACCAGGCGGGATTTCGTCGCCCATGTGGTCGACCTGATTGTCGGTAAACCAGAGCTTGCCATCCTTGGGGTTAAAAGCGTGGCCGACGGAATTGCGAATGCCGGTGGCGACCACTTCGCGGTTTTTGCCGTCCCGGTCCATGCGGATGATGCCGCCGATGCCGACCAATTTGTAGAGCTCCTGTTTATCCGGCGGCGACACATTGTAAGGCTGGCCCAGGCTTATATAGAGCTTGTCATCGGGGCCGATGACGCAGACACGGGCGGAATGGCCGAGAGATTCTTCGTCGGGCGGAATCAACTCTCCTTGTTTGACGATCGCTATGGCCGCCGAATCGGACCCTTTTTGTAAATTTTCCGCCGCCGGGAATTGCAGCACGCGGTTGCGTTCAACCACATAAAGGACACCGTCTGGGGCGAAACAGACACCGTTCGGAAGATCGAAGGAAACGCTGGGGCTGAACTCTTCCACCGATTCGGCGAAATTATCCCCGTCCCGGTCGGTCACCTTCCACACCGTAGACCTGCGGGTGCCAACCCAGACCATCGACTTGTTGCGGCTGACGGCCATATGCCGGGCGCCGGGCACGGTCGCGAACAGCTCGATCTTGAAACCGGCCGGCATGATGATTCTCTTCAATACAATGCGCAGGGTATCGGCGTAGTTGCCGCCTTGCGCCACTTGCATCATGAAACCCGGCTTCGGCAGGTTTTTGTTGTCGTGATCCGCGAACCCGGGGGTTGGGGGAAACGCCAGCAACAGACTCACGGCCGTTATCAACAGCCCGATCTTTTTCATAGTGTCCTCCCGGTGATATTCAAAGCCGAACACTCTGTTCTTAGGGTACCAATCACGTTAAAGAAGGGCCGAAACCGGAGCAAGGCATTCGGAAATGGCAACCATTCGTGGTTATCGGAACGCCGTGATTCAGGGAAAACGCCGACATGGCTGATGAAAAAGACATCCTGCGCCAAGCGACGGCCCTGCATTCGCCCAAAACTTCGCCGCCGCCATGCGGTGCGTCTGGCGCGATTGGTGTTCTTCCCAATGCGATTGAGCGGCTCCTATATGGGACCGTAGTCGCGGGCTTGCACCCTTTAACCTGAGCGGATCTCGGTCAGGAACTGATCGACTTGGCTTTTGAGCATCTCGGATTGCTGCGACAATTCCCCGGCGGCAAGCTGAATTTCGCCCGCGGCTTGCCCGGTTTCACCGGCGGCCTGGGTGACGCTGGAGATATTGGTCGTCACCTCGTCGGTGCCGGACGCCGCCTGCTCGACATTACGGGCGATCTCTTGGGTGGCCGCCGATTGCTCCTCGACCGCCGACGCGATGGTGGTGGCAATCTCGTTGACGTTACCGATGGTCCTGCCGATGCCCTGGATGGCTTCGACGGCTTCCTGGGTCGCGCTCTGGATATCGCCGATCTGGATTTCGATATCGCTGGTCGCCGTCGCCGTCTGGTTGGCCAGGTTCTTAACCTCGCTTGCGACAACCGCGAAACCCTTGCCGGCATCACCGGCCCTGGCCGCTTCGATGGTCGCGTTCAGCGCCAACAGATTGGTTTGTTCGGCAATTTCGGAAATTAGCCCGACGACCTCACCGATCTTCTCGGCAGCGATGGATAGGCCCTGCACCTGTTCATCGGTGCGCTTGGCTTCGGCCACCGCGTTGCCGGCGATCTCGGACGACTGGGTCACCTGGCGGCTGATCTCGTTGATGGAAGCCGACAGTTCCTCGGCCGCCGCAGCCACCGTCTGGACGTTGGCAGATGCCTGTTCCGCGGCGACGGCGACGGTGTTGGACTGGCTGTTGGTCTGCTCGGCGGTCGCAGCCATGGCTTGCGCGGAGGTTTCCATCTGCGTTGAGGACGAAGACACCGCCTCCACCACTTTGCCGACAGACGACTCAAAATCGTCGGCCATACCGTCCATCAATTCCTTTCTTTCCTTTTCAGCCTGTCGCTTGCGTTCGGCTTCGGCCTCGGCCGCTTCCTGCTCGCGCTTGGCTTCCGCGACCTGATGCCTTTCTTTTTCCGCCTCGGCCTGCTTGCGCTGTTCCACGGCTTCCGTTTCCAAGCGGCGTTGTTGGATTCCGTTCTCCTTGAACACCGCGACCGCACGGGCCATTTCACCGACCTCATCCTTGCGATCCTGAGCCGGAACGTCGACCTCCAGGTTGCCCTCGGCCATGGTGGTCATGGTTTCGGTCATGGCGTTGATGGGCCGCAGCACGCGAACGCCGACGATCCAGAAGGCGACGCCGCCGATACCAACAGCGATGATCAAGATCACCAGCCCGAGGATGAATGAGGATGTCGCCGCCGACAGCGAGGAATCCAGCGCTTCGGTGGCGGCCTTGCTGGTGGAAGACTGCACCGCCAAAAGGGAATCGATGGCGACGGCCGAATTTTTAAACCAATCAGCCACCGTCATGGGGTAGGCCGACGTACCGACGCTGGCGTCATAGACGCTTTGGCGGAAATTTTCAAAACTGCCGAAATACCCTTTTTCGGCGGCGTCCACGGCTTTTTTGATCTTTTCGGCGGCACCCGGCGCCTGGGTCAGTGTTTTCAAGGTGTCTCTGGCGTTCTCGACCCGGCCCCTGAAACCTGCCAATTCGGTCCGCCTATCCGGCGATAGCGGCGCGTTGGTGGCGAGGATGCCGCCCAAAATGGCCCGTTCGCGCCCGGCGTATTCGCTCATGATCCAAGCCGCATTCTTGATGGCCAGAAGATTGGTGGCGTCCGGGTTAGCCCGCGCCACGGCCCGGGTAGCGGCAGTGCGAAGCATCTGGCTTTTCAGGGTCTGCGCCACTGCCGACGGTTGCCATTGCGCGACGATGGTGGCGTCGCGGTCAGCCTTCTTAAGAGCCAAGGCCTTGTCGGCCAGAACGCGCATCGCCTTAGCATTTGCTGCGGCGGCCTGCATGTCCGTTATCATGATATCTTGCCCCTCAAATGCCGGTCCGGCGGTAATCGCCGCGATTGCCGTGGCATAGGCGGCATCGCCCTTGGTCCGCCAAAAATCAACATTCGCGCGCGCTTCATTTGAAATCGGGTCGGCGCCGTAGAGGTTAGCGTAGGTGACGCCACGTTCCGCCGACCAATGACCGGCGGCCAGGATCAATTGATCGCTAATCGCGTTGGCGGCCGCATCATAGCCCTGCGCCGTCCATACTTTCGATGCGGCGGCGTGAACGGCCTGAAGGGAACCGATCGCCTGAGTCGACCAATTGAACCAATCCTCTGCGGATACAGGATACGACGCGCTGGATATGCCGGCCGTGTAGATGATGTTACGGGTGTTCTCGAAGGTGGTGAAAAATTTTACTTTGGCCTCGGCGATAGCCTTCTTCACATCGGCGGAAATGGCATCGCTGGAAGAAACACCGGTGACCGTTCCCCAGGCAGATTCCACGTTGCCGCGGAACCGGGAGAGGACCTGCAATTTATCCGGCGTTAACCGGGCCTCTGCTGAAATATTACCAGCCATGACGTCGCGCTCACGTCCGGCGAATTCGCTCATCAACCAGGCGAAGTGCCTCAACGTTACCAACTGGCCGACAAGGATACTGGTCTCGACGCTGTTAGACGCCGCCGTGCGTAAATCCTGGCTTTTCAGGATAAGGGCGGTCATCGCCGGGACCCATTCCTGGTAACTGTCGGCGGCACGCTCCACCTTGGGCAGCTTCATCTGCTGATCGGCGATTTTGCGCAGCGCCAATACTTTTTCATGGGCCGCGCCGGTGGCGGCGATCAGTTCATTCTTGCCGGTGAAATCGCGGAAATCCTTTAGACCCTCCAGGGCCATCTCAAAGGCTTGGTCAGCTTTGGCCCGCTTGGCAACAATCACCTCCTGCGCCTTTTTCTCGATCGGGCTGTCGCCGGATAGACCGGCGTTGGTGGCGCCGCGTTCAAGCGCCCAGTTGTTGGCGCTGGTCAGCAGATTGTCGCTGACGCCATTGGCGGTGATGACTTCGTTCTCGGCAATGCGTTTATTCAGGGAGTCCAGGACACCGACAGCCGTGGAGATGACCAGTCCGAGCATGAGGATGGCGGTGACGGCGAATAAGCTGTTCCTGACGGTAAAGACTGTTCCCGAATTCATTCCAAGTTCTCCCGCGGAATAATTGCTTGAGGTCAAATAACCTCCCCTGACAATACGCGATGCTGAAACAATGGAAATTCACAAAAAATCACAAAAAGTTTATTGCTTTTATATGATTGGGGTTAAATTCATTTGTGTAGAATTGCTATGAATCGATGTCAAATTGTGTCAGCGATTCGGTTTTTCCCAACCAAAATCCGGAATAGGACTCGATAAAACCTTCGTTTTGGTTATCTTGACGGAACCGCGTTCCGCAGTTCTATTTTTCCTGTCTTAAAGGCCTTTATTTAATGCTTTCCATCCTCGCCTTGGGCTTTCTTATCGGACTGCGCCACACCCTGGAGGCCGATCACGTCGCCGCCGTCGCCACCCTGGCGGCGCGGACCGCTAGCGTTCGCCAAGCGGTGCCCTTGGGCCTGCTTTGGGGGGTCGGGCATACGCTGGCCTTGGCCGGCTTCGGTTTGGCGGCGCTGCTATTGGAAACCGCCGTACCCCAAGACCTGGCCTTATACCTGGAACTGGCCGTCGGGGTGATGTTGATCGGGCTGGGCGCCGACGTGCTGATTCGCATGGTCCGCCAACGCATTCATTTCCATGTTCACCGTCATGACGGCGGCGTCGTTCATTTTCATGCTCATGGCCATGATCATAACCTGGATCACGACCGGAACCACGACCATAGCCATGTCCGTGAACCAGTGGGCGGGCTTCGGCTCCGCGCCTTCCTGATCGGCATCATGCACGGCATGGCGGGGTCGGCGGTATTGATAGTGCTGGCCCTGCAAGCGATGCCTTCGTTGACCGCCGGGTTGATGTACATCGCCCTTTTCGGCGCCGGTTCGATCCTCGGCATGGTAACCTTAAGCGCCGCCATTGCCTGGCCCCTGGCCCGTTGGGGGCGGCCCTTGACCTGGCTCCACAACACCGCATACGCCGGCACCGGGGTGCTCACCATCGGTCTCGGCATCGCCATCCTGTTTGAAGGCGGCGCGATCCTGTAAGCATGTATCAGCCGTTTTTCAGCGGAAAGGCGCCCTGAAACATGTTTAAATTTGAAATGCGGGGGTTTAGGTTTTCCTGAGAAGGGGAATATGTCCACCTATCTTCAAAAAGTAAAAATTCTGATCGTTGATGATCAGAACTTCACCCGCATCTTGGTGCGCAAAATCAATGGCGTGCTCGGCGGTAGGCGCATTTTTGAAGCCAAAGACGTAGAGACCGCTTGGCAGCAAATTCTCAGAAGCAAAGACTTCGATCTTTTGATCGTCGATTGGGAAATGCTGGAAGCGGATGGGCTTGAACTGGTGCGACGCGTGCGCCACGACAAGGACAGCCCGGACATTTACATGCCGATCATCATGCTGACAGCCCATTCAGAAATGTCGCGCATTTATACCGCCCGGGACGCCGGCGTAAACGAGTTCGTGATCAAACCGATTTCACCCAAAACGCTGTTCGACCGCATTACCATGGTTATTGAACACCCACGCAAGTTCGTCCGCTGCAAAAACTTCTTTGGGCCGGACCGACGCCGCCATAAAGCCTCTTTTCAAGGAGAAGAACGCCGCAAGGCGGAACCGGAACCGGTCGATGCCCCCGATGATGGCAATTCCGGGCAAAACAGCGATGGCGGCAACCCGACGCCATAGGGCACCACCGCGATTTCGGCCCTGTTTTCATAGTTATTTTTTTAATTCAAAGGGTTACAGTGGTTTCGTGGGCCGATAATAACGGCTTTCTGATGACCCGCGGACTTACGATCGGGGAAACTGGGGCTTGTGGAAAACCAGCAGCCTTGACTTGCCCGCCACGATGCCTCTATCAAGCGCCCGAATAACACAGTCCGGACCCACCGCCCCGACCGCCAAGGCCTAGGCCGGCCCGATGATTTCCCGACCCTGTGAACGACACCGCTGACCGGACCGATCTCTGCACGGGCCGGGATTTTGTTTTTGATGAGCCATGAGGATTTAAGACGTTGAATATCCGAAACATCGCCATTATCGCCCATGTCGACCATGGCAAGACGACCCTTGTCGATGCGGTTCTTAAACAAAGCGGCCTGTTCCATGCCAAACAGCAAGTCGCCGAACGGGTCATGGACAGCAACGACCTGGAACGCGAACGGGGCATCACCATTCTTGCCAAATGCGCGTCGGTGGAATGGAAGGGCGTGCGTATCAACATCGTCGATACCCCCGGACACGCCGATTTCGGCGGCGAGGTGGAACGGATTTTGGGCATGGTCGACGGCGTGTTGTTGCTGGTCGATGCCTCCGAAGGACCGATGCCGCAAACCAAGTTCGTTACCCAGAAGGCACTGAACCTGGGGCTGAAGCCCATCGTCGTCGTCAACAAGGTGGATAAACCCGACGCCCGCCCCGATGAAGTCCACGATGAGGTCTTCGACCTGTTCGCGATCCTGGATGCCAACGAGGAACAATTGGACTTCCCGGTGTTGTTCGGGTCGGCCAAGCAAGGCTGGGCCAGCGAGGATGCGGGAACAAAAGGCCAGGACATGTCGTGTCTGTTCGACACCGTTATCGACCGCGTGCCCGCCCCTACTGTCGAAGACGGCCCGTTCCGGATGCTGGTAACGACACTGGAAAGCGATCCCTATCTGGGCCGGGTCCTGACCGGACGCATCCTCGCCGGCAGGATAGACGCCAACATGACGGCGAAAGCGCTCAACCGGGACGGCGGTATGGTCGAACAGACCCGCGTCACCAAGGTTCAGGCCTTCCGGGGACTGGATCGGCTCCCGGTTGACAGCGCCGAGGCCGGAGACATTATTTCCATCGCCGGATTCAGCGCCGCCACCGTTGCCGATACCCTGTGCGATCTGTCTGTCACCGAAGCGCTGCCGGCGGAACCGATTGATCCGCCGACCCTGGCGATGATCTTCTCCATCAACGATTCCCCGCTGACCGGGCGTGACGGAGACAAAGTCACGTCGCGGGTCATCCTCAGCCGCCTGCAGGCGGAAGCCGAAGGCAACGTCGCCCTTCGCATCCGCGAGGTCGAAGATGGCAACGGCTACGAAGTCGCGGGCCGGGGCGAACTGCAATTGGGGGTATTAATCGAAACCATGCGCCGCGAGGGCTTCGAGCTGTCGATCAGCCGGCCCCGGGTGCTGACCCGCCAAGACCCGGAAACGGGCCAAACCCTGGAGCCTTTCGAAGAAGTCCTAATCGACGTCGATGATGAATTCTCCGGCGCCGTCGTCGAGGCCATTTCAAAGCGTAAGGGGCGGATGGAGGATATGCGCCCGTCCGGCGGCGGCAAGACCCGGTTGCGGTTCATGGCCCCGTCCCGGGGGCTGATCGGCTATCACGGCGAATTCCTGACCGAAACCCGGGGCACCGGCATCATCAACCGGATGTTCAGAGAATATGCCCCCCATGCCGGTCCCATTGCCGGGCGCCACAACGGCGTGTTGATCGCCAACGCCGACGGCAAAAGTATCGCCTATGCATTGATGAACCTGGAGGAACGCGGCGCGCTTTTCATCGGCTCCGGCGTCGCCGTCTACGAAGGCATGGTCATCGGCGAAAACAGCCGCGGCAACGACCTTGAGGTCAACCCCATGAAGGCCAAGCAGTTGACCAACATCCGGGCGTCTGGAACCGATGAGGCGGTGCGCCTGACGACACCCAAAAAGATGTCATTGGAACAGTCCCTCGCCTACATCCAGGATGATGAACTGGTCGAGGTAACGCCAAAACACATCCGCCTGCGCAAGCGGTTCCTGAACCCCCACGATAGAAAGAAACTGGCCCGCCAAGCCGCCTCTGCCTAGAGTCTATCTAGGCGTGATGCCGCGCAATCGGTCGCTTCGGCGCCGTAACAGTTCGATGGCCGTCAGCAGGACAATAGAAAAGACAACAAGAATGGTGGCCACCGCCAGGATGGTCGGTGAAATCTGTTCGCGGATACCGTTCCACATTTGCAGTGGAATCGTCTGTTGGTCGTAGGAAGCAACGAACAAAACCACCACCACTTCGTCAAATGACGTCACGAACGCAAACAGGGCACCGGAAATAACGCCGGGCAGGATCAGCGGCAGGGATTTTGCGGACCTTCAAAGGAAAGGCCAGGTTCTCGGCAACGCTCATGTGCGGAAACAACGCATAATTCTGAAACACCATGCCGATCCCGCGCTTGTGGGGCGGAACGTTGTTGATGGGGTTACCATCCAACAATATTTCGCCGTTGGTGACGGGTTCGAAACCGGCCAGCATCATCAAACATGTTGTTTTTCCGGAACCCGATGGGCCCAACATGGTGAGG
>DASCOC010000057.1:0-5764 GCA_036011805.1 Rhodospirillales bacterium | reverse complement strand
GGAAAGCCATCATGTTCAAGCGTTTCGTGTCCGCCATGTTTGTTGCCGCCTTGGTCGCCGTTACGGTGCAGGTTGGGCCCGTGCTTGGCGCCGAGAATCCGGTTATCGCTACTGTCAATGGGGAGAAAATCCATTTGTCCGAGGTCAAGGATGCTTATCAAAACCTGCCCCAACGATATCAGCAGGTGCCTTTCGAGGCGATCCTTCCCGGCCTTATCGACAGCCTGATCGATGCCCGGCTGGCGACTGCTGATGCCCGTTCCAAAAAGATCCATGAAAGCAAGGAATTCAAGGAACAGATGGTCCGGGTCGAAAGGCAACTCCTGCAACGGGTGATGCTGAACCGGGTCGTTAAGGAAGGCGTCACCGACGCCGCCGTCAAGGCGCGTTACGAAGCCGCGGCCAAGGATTTGGCCGCCACCGAACAGGTCAGTGCGCGCCACATCCTGTTGAAAACCGAAGCCGACGCCAAGGCGGTCATTGTCGAGATCGATAAAGGCGGGGATTTTGCCGAATTGGCCAAGAAAAAATCGACCGGCCCGTCGGCGGCGACTGGCGGTGACCTCGGTTTCTTCGGCAAGGGCCAGATGGTGCCGGCATTTGAAAAAATCGCCTTTTCCCTGAAAAAGGGGAAATACACCAAAATGCCGGTGAAGTCCCAGTTCGGCTGGCACGTTATCAAGGTCGAGGACCGCAAGAAGGCGGATATCCCCAGCTTCGAGAAAATGGGGCCAACAATCCGCAACGAGTTGTCCCAGGCCGCTGGGATTGCCTATATTACCAGCCTAAGGAAAGGGGCCAAGATCGTGCGGTTCAATGCCGACGGCTCGCCCAAGGAAGACGCCAAGCCGGCAGCCGGGGGAAAAGACCCCAAGGCCCCCTAAACCCGGCCTGATCATAAGGCCCCATTATGAGTCCGAAACCGACTGAGACCGCAATCTCGCCGCTGGCGCCGACGTCGTTTCCCGAGATGCCGGGCGTCGAAGGCGTCTTGCTGGGCGCCGCCGCGTGCGGGCTGAAGAAAAACGACAATAGCGACCTGATGTTCGTGGAACTGGCCAAAGAGACCACGGTCGCCGGTGTTTTCACCCAATCGCTGACGGCATCGGCCCCGGTTCAATGGTCCCGGAAGGCACTCAAGAGTGGCCAAGCCCGGGGCCTGGTCGTCAATTCCGCCGGCGCCAACGTCTTTACCGGCCCCCAGGGTATGGAGGCGGTGGAAGGCACCGTCGAGGCCGCCGCCGACCAATTATCCTGCCGCCCGTCGAAGGTTTTCGTCGCCTCCACCGGGGTCATCGGCGAGCCTTTGGCGTTCGAGAAAATCGTCAGCGCCTTGCCGGGACTGAAGTCCGACCTTACCCCGTTGGCCTGGCAGGCGTCGGCCGAGGCGATCATGACCACCGATACCTTTCCCAAAGGCGCCAGCCGTAAGGCCGATATCGGCGGCATCGACGTTACCATTAACGGCATCGCCAAGGGGTCCGGCATGATCCAGCCCAACATGGCGACGATGCTGGCCTTCATTTTTACCGACGCGCTCCTGCCCGCCGATGTGCTGCAGGCGCTTCTGGCCGAATCCGTGGAAACCTCGTTCAACGCCATCACCATCGATTCCGATACCTCTACCAGCGACACCGTGTTGTTGTTTGCCACCGGCGCCGGCGCGGCGCACCGCCCGTTCACGGACCCTGATGACGCCGGGCTCAATGATTTCAGGGATAAGCTGTCACAAGTGATGACCGACCTCGCCCATCAGGTGGTCCGCGACGGCGAAGGCGCATCCAAGTTCATTACCGTTTCCGTCGGCGGCGCAGAAACCGACGCCGCGGCCAAGGCCATCGCCTTTTCCATCGCCAATTCGCCGCTGGTTAAAACCGCCATCGCCGGCGAAGACGCCAATTGGGGCCGCATCGTCATGGCCGTCGGCAAGGCCGGTGAAAAGGTCGATGTCGATCACCTGGCTATTACCATCGGCGGCGTGCCGGTGGCGCAAAAAGGTGGCGCAATTCCCGGTTTTGACGAAACCCCGGTCGCCGAACACATGAAAAGCCAAGATATCACCATCGCGGTTGAGGTCGGTACCGGCGACAACGGCAAGGCCACGGTTTGGACCTGCGATCTGACTCATGGCTACATCGACATCAATGCCGATTACCGGTCCTGACCGCGGTTGCCTGGGGGCCGAATTCCGGCGTCCCGAGGAGCCTGTGGAAACGGTGCTGGTGGTTGCCGTCGCCCTTGTTGACGCCGATGACCGGGTGCTGATCGCCAAACGCCCCGAAGGCAGGGAGATGGCGGGTTTATGGGAATTCCCCGGCGGCAAGGTCAAGCCGGGCGAGCTTCCGGAAACGGCGCTGGTGCGGGAGCTTCTCGAAGAACTGGGCATTGATATCACGGAAAGTTGCCTTGCGCCGGTGACCTTTGCATCTCACCTATATGATGACTTTCATTTGCTGATGCCGCTGTACGTTTGCCGGGTTTGGGAAGGTACGGTCGTGGCGAAGGAAGGCCAGGAGCTGAAATGGGTGCGCCCGGTCCGGCTCGGTGATTACGACATGCCGCCGGCGGACGCGCCGCTGGTGGCAATGTTGCGCGATTTGTTGTAGGCGGGGGACTTAAAACATGACCGAAAATGCAGCCGTTACCGCCGCCATCATCGTCATCGGCAACGAAGTGCTGTCGGGCAGAACCCAGGACGTCAATGTTCAATTCCTGGCGCTGGGTCTGGGCGAATTGGGCATCAGCCTGGACGAAGTCCGCATCATCGCCGATGTCGAGGATGAGATCGTGTCTGCCGTCAACCTGCTGCGCGACAAGTATGATTACGTCTTCACCACCGGCGGCATTGGTCCCACCCACGACGACATCACCACGGCGTCGGTGTCCAAGGCCTTCGGCCGCGAAATGATCCGCAACCCCGAGGCCGAAGCCATCCTGCTCGCCAATTACAAACCCGAAGACGTCACCGCGGCGCGGATGAAAATGGCCGACACCCCGGATGGCGACGACGTCGTCCTGATCCATAACCCGGTGTCGAAGGCACCCGGATACCAGGTCGAAAACGTATTCGTGATGGCCGGCGTGCCGCGCATCATGCAGGCGATGTTCGATGACCTGAAACCCCGGCTCAAGGGCGGTGCGACGGTGAGTTCGCGCTCCTTGGATGCCTTCATCCCCGAAGGCCTGGTCGCGGGGCCCTTGGCTAAGGTGCAGGAGGAATTTCCCGATATCGAAATCGGCAGCTATCCCTTCGTCCGTAGCGGTGCCCTCGGCACCTGCCTGGTCGCCCGTTCGTCGGATGAGGCGGTCCTGGATGAAGCGGCGGACGCCATCGCCGCGATGATCCGCATCCTCGGTGGTGAGCCGAATGATCCGACGAAACCAAAGAAATAAAATTTACCAGGGAGGAAACAACCATGATCAAGCCAACCACGGCGGTTCCGGAACTCAGCGTCGAGGTCGTCGGCGGCGACACCTGGCGGCTCTCTGAGCAAACGCCGGAAAGTTTTACCCTGATTGAGTTTTACCGCGGCTATCATTGTCCCCGCTGTAAACTGCATCTGCTTGATCTGTTGCATAAGCTTCCGCGTTTCATCGAGCGTGGCTGCGGCGTCATCGCCATCAGCATGGACAGTGGCGAGCGCGCCGAAAAATCAAAACAGGAATGGGGTCTCGGCGACCTGACCATTGGCTATGGGTTGAGCGAGGGCAGCGCCCGCGAATGGGGGCTGTTCATCTCGCAAGCCATCCAGGACAAGGAACCCAACCACTTCTGCGAACCCGGCCTGTTCCTGGTGCGGCCCGACGGCACGCTCTATTCATCGGTCCTGCACACCACCCCCTTCCACCGCCACCATTTCGCCGACGTCATGGAAGCCATCGACATGATCAAGGCCCGCGATTATCCGGCCAGAGGAAATGTATGAGGGGTGATGTATGAAGGGTGAGGGGGCTTAACGCTCTAAAATGAGACCGGTCAGGTCTAATCGTTGCTGCCAGCCGGCGCGTTCCAGTTCCGGGTCCAGGTGTTCTTCCTCCGGATAACCGATGCAAAGATAGGCGATCAGTGACCACTCCGAAGGCACGTCGAGGATGCCGCGGATAATCTCCGGCTCGATGATCGATATCCAGCCCAAGCCGAGCCCGTGGGCGCGGGCCGCCAGCCACAGCGTGCCGACCGCGCCGACGACGGAATAAGGCAGCATCTCGGGCATGGTTTTCTGCCCCACCCCGTGCCCGGCTTTTGTCTCCGTGTCGCAGAACACGGCCAGGTGCACGGGGGCTTCCTTGAGCCCGCCCAACTTCAAGGAGGCATACAATTTCGCTTGTTCGCCGCTGAAATCGGCAAGCGCGTCGGCGTTGCAGGCCTCAAAATTTTCGATCACGGCGGCGCGGCGGCCGGGATCGGCGACCTTGACGAACCGCCACGGCTGGCTGTTGCCGACACTGGGGGCGCGGGCCGCCAGCCCGATCAACGCGTCGATCAGTGCGTCATCGACCGCCTCGGCGCGGAAGCGGCGCACATCGCGCCGCCAATGGATCAGGTCCTCCAGGCGGCCCTGGAATTCGGCGTCAAACTTCGGCGTGTCGCCCTGGGGCGAAGGGGAAAGCGGCTCAGATTTTGCGGCAGGCTCGGTCATCCCGCGACTTTAACCGCCCGCCAAAGCCATGGCGAGACTCTTGCGCGGGTCGGGGCGGGGGCATAGGCTCTGGCCGAAGCGGGCGTGGTGAAATTGGTAGACACGCAAGACTTAAAATCTTGTTGCCTTACGGCAGTGCCGGTTCAAGTCCGGCCGCCCGCACCATTTTTTCAACTCAAAACGTGCTATCGGGAAAACCTATTGTTGCGCCGCCCGGCAGCTGACGGCGGCGAGCGCCTTGCCTTCGGGGCTGAGGCCCCGGACCTCGATGTCCTGGGTCTTGAGCAGGACGGTCCAGGCCTTGTCGGTTTTCGGCGGGCATTGACCGCGCAGGCTGTCTAACATTTTGCGCCGGGGGACATGGAGAAAGTCCGCCGCCATGGCATCAGGGACGGTCAGGTCTACCCAAACCTCGCCGTCGCGGGAGGCAATGGCGGCGACGGCCCAGTCCTTCGGCGGTGGGGTTTCCTGGTAATAGACCTTCAACCTTCCCGCCGCCGTCTTCAGACCGACATTGGAATTGGGCACCGGCACGTCCTTGGCGTACATCAGCGCACCCATGATGACGACAAAGGCGAGAAACAGAAGCGGTTGGGGGCGTCGGCGGCGCATGGGGTATTTAAAAAGTTTTTGTCGCCGGGCGCCAGTCCCAGCTTCGTCGTCCTCTCCTTTTCGTGACCAAGGTGGTGGCCGTCCGGCATGACAGGGGGCAGAAAATTCAGTATGGTTTTTTCGGTTAATTTAGCCATTAACCCGAGGTGGAATTTAATGCCGAGCACCAACCAATCGATCACCGTCAATCACCCGGTTGACAAGGTCTGGGATACGATCAGTAATTTCCACGATATGTCGTGGTGCCCGAACGTGGTTACCAGTTGCGTTCCCGTCGGCGATGTCGGCGCCGGCGATGTCGGGGCGCAGCGGGTTCTCAATGACGCCTTTCACGAAACCCTGATCGAAGCCAATGCCGATGACCGTGTGATCCGCTATTCCATCGACAATGGCCCGCCGCCGGTGTCACCGGACGATGTTTCCAACTATGTCGGGAAAATACAGCTCAGTGCAGCCGACGACGGCGCGACGCTGGTGGAATGGTCATCGTCTTGGGAGTCCGAAAGTGAAGA
>DASCOC010000056.1:0-19984 GCA_036011805.1 Rhodospirillales bacterium | reverse complement strand
GCCAAGGGCGGCGGGCTGGAGGCCTTGTTACAACACGAAGCGGCCCCGGAAATCCAAAAATTGATCGAAACCGCCCGTACCAGCGGCTCGACGATCGCCGAATCGGTGTATTTGAACAGCGCCAAGGGCGAGATTGTTCTTGAGATCACCGTCGTTCCCGGCGCCCGGGGGAATGGCGCGGACAGGTCGGAAATACTGGTGATGGCGCGCGACATGACGATGGAGCGAAACCTGAGGACGGCGCTGGTCGAATCCCGACAGCGCTATAAGGACCTGGTCGAGGTTTCCAGTGACTTTTCCTGGGAAACCGACGCCGATGGCAATTTCATCTTCGTTTCACCAAAGGGTGCGCTCGGGTTTAAGGCCGATGATTTAATCAACAAAAAAGCCGAAGATTTTGTTCTTTCGCCGGAAGAATTCTCGCCGTTGCCGTTCGTCAGCACCCGGCCGCTGGATAACGTTGAAATTTGGATGCACAACAAAAACGGCACCACCGCCTGTGTCAACTTGTCCTGTGTGCCGTTGATCGGCGGTGAAGACGGCGATGAGCAATGGAAAGGGACCAGGGGTGTTTGTCGAAATGTCACCGAAGAACGTGAAAACGAACCCGCCCTGGCCCATGCGCGGCGCCGTGAACAGCATCTCAATTACATCGTCAGCACCATTCGGGACGAACTGGAACCCCATAACATGCTCAATGCGGCGGCGGCGGCGACTTCCCGGGCGCTGAGCGTGGCCGGGTGCAGAATCTTCCGCCGGGATAAGGATGAGGCCTTCACGGTCGCCGCCGAACACGGCAACATCGAAGGGTTGGATGAATTGGAGTCCAAACTGTCGGCGTTGGATAGTGGCGACCAGTTGACCGACTTTGTCCTCGGCAAGTGGCATGTCCTGGCCACCGCCACCAATTACCGTCAACGGGTCAACGGCGCGCTTTCCATTTGGAAGCCGGTCGATGATGAGCCCTGGGAGGATGATCACCTTCTTCTGATCAGTGACATCGCCAACCAATTGGGCATTGCCAATGAACAAATCAGCAATCATGAGCGCATTGTGGCGCTGTCGCGAACCGATTCCATGACCGGCCTTTTGAACCGGCGGGCCTTTTACGAAGAAGACCTGCCGCGGCGGATTTCCAGGTTGGAGCGCACCCGGGAGACCGCCGCCCTGTTTTTCGTCGATATGGATAACTTTAAACTGGTCAACGACGTACACGGCCACCAGGCCGGCGATGACGCGATTTTGTTTCTGCGTGACATGTTGATGGAGATGTCCCGGCCCGGCGACGTGATCGCCAGGCTGGGCGGTGATGAATTCGCCATGTGGCTGGACGGCATTTCTCCGGAAGTCTCGGAAAAACGCGCCAATCGTTTAATCGAAGCCAGCCAATCCTTGAAGAAGTTTTCCGGCAATGAAGAGAATCCCTTGGGCCTTTCGGTCGGTGTCGCCATCTTTGATCCTGAGTCAAAAGAGTCCCTGGACAGTGTAATGGTCCGTGCCGATGCCGTGATGTATGAGGTTAAAAATGCCGGTAAAGGCGGGTACCATATGTCAAGTCCAGAAGATGGTAAATCGAAGGGGAAATAGGCGACGTGAACCAGAACGACCTTAATAGCGAAACCATCTCCTATGAGATAGCCAAGAAGCTGGCTCGGGACCAAGACCCTGAAGTGCGCCGGGTGTTGGCCGAGCGTGCCGACCTGAAACCGGAGGTCCTGTATTACCTGGCCGAAGATACCGACGCCGAGGTGCGTAAGGCGGTGGCTAAAAACCTCGCCTCCCCGCGCCAGACCGATGTCTTATTGGCCAATGACGATGACGCCGATGTGCGCGGCGATTTGGCCGGTAAAATCGCAAGGCTGGCGCCGGGCTTAAGCACCGATGAGCAGGATAAGGCCCGCCAAGCCACCTATGAAGCGCTGGAGACGTTAGCCAAGGACCAGATCACCAAGGTCCGCGGCATTCTCTCCGATGCGCTCAAGGATATCGCCGACGCGCCGGCCGACGTCATCAAGACATTGGCGCTGGATACCGAGATCGAAGTTTCCGGCCCGGTCCTCGAATTTCCCCCGGTGCTGACCGATGATGACCTGCTTGAAATTATTGAATTCGGTCCCGCCACAGGCGGCCTGAGCGCTATTTCGAAACGTGCCGAGGTGACGGAGAGCGTTTCAGACGCCATCATCGTCACCGATGACGTTAACGCCATTGCCGACCTTTTATCCAACGACTCGGCGCAAATCCGCGAATCGTCTCTGGATGATCTTATCGAGCGGGCGCCGGATGTCGATTTATGGCATGCCCCGTTGGTTGGTCGTCCGAAACTTCCCGATGGCGCGGCGACGCGCCTGGCTACTTTCCTGGCCGATAACCTGCTGGAGGTTCTGCAGGAACGCGCCGACCTGGACACCGAAATCCTGGACACCGTTAAGGCCGTCGTCCACCAGCGACTGGGCGACGAAGGCATCATGTCGAGTGAACCCGAAGGCGGCGGCCAGGATTTTCTCAATATGGACCTGCCCCTTGATATGGTCGAGCGTCTGTACTCGGCCCGCAAGCTGGATAGCCCCGTCATCGGCAAGGCACTCAATGCCGGGGATTATTCTTTTGTCCTGGCGGCGTTGGTGGTCAGGGGCGGCATCGAGGAAGCGGTGGCAAAGAAGATATTCGTTGAAAAAAGCGCCGAGGGCATCTCGGCGCTGGCGTGGAAGGCTTCCATCCCCGCCAAGATGGCGGTCCAACTTCAACAGCGGATGGGACGGGTGGCGCCATCGGCCATCCTTGAGGCGGACGGTGAGAATTACGCCTTAAGCAATGACGATTTGAACTTTCAAATAGAGTTATTCACCAATCTGTCCGCCAAAGGAGCGGGGCAATCACGGTGAAGGGTTTGTTCAAGGGCCTTTTTAAGGGTAACACCGAAGACAAAACCGCCGACAATGCCGAGGATAAAGCCGGGGTCACGGCGCCTTCCTATGAAGATGCCAAAGAGATGGCGCGCCACGAAAACCTGGACGTCCGTCGCGACCTGGCCACCCGTACCGATGTGACGCCTGAGATTCTCTATTTCCTGGCCGAAGACCCGGAACCCGAAATCCGCAAATTGATTGCCACCAACGAGGCGACGCCGGCGCATGCCGATATGATGCTGGCCAAGGATGCCGACCAGGACGTACGCGGTGGCCTGGCGGCGAAGGTTGCGAAGCTGTCTTCGGGTTTAAGTGACGATGAACAGGACACGGTCCGGCGCATGACCCGTGAGGCGCTTGAGATACTTGCCCGCGATCAGGTGGCCCGGGTCCGTCAAATTCTGGCTGAAACCTTGGTGCATGTCGCCGATGCCCCTACGGAAGTCATCCGGCAGTTAGTTTGGGATTCCGAACTGGTCGTCGCCGGTCCGATTTTACAGTTCTCGCCGGTGCTAACCGAAGCCGACTTGCTTGAAATCATCGAAAGCGAAAATGTTTCCGGCCGTCTGGCGGCGATTTCACAACGGGATGGGTTGGGGACCACGTTAACGGACGCCATTGCCGCCACCGATGACGAGGAAGCCGTCGCCCTAATGCTTAGCAATCCCAGCGCCCAGATCCGAGAGGAAGTTCTGGACCGGATTATCGACCGGGCGGCGGACATCGAGTCATGGCACGAACCGCTGGTCAATCGACCGGTGCTGCCGGGCCGGGCAGCTGCCAAACTGGCGCGATTTGTCGCCCACAATCTCCTCGAATCCCTGGAACAACGCCAAGACTTGCCCGCCGATATTCTGAAAGAGGTCCGCCAAGTCGTCGAAAAGCGCTTGGCGGAGGAACCCCCGGAAAATCCGGATAAAGAAAAAACCGCTGTCGAGGATGCCCATGAAAGGGCAGAACAACTGTTAGCCGCCGGCACCTTGGATGAACCCGTGATCTCCAAGGCTATTAAAAACGGCGATCGGGAATTTGTGATTGCCGGATTGTCGGCGCTTTCCGGCCTTAAGATGATGGTCGTGCGCTCCGTCATAACCAATCGCAGCGCCAAAGGCATGCTTGCCATTGCCTGGAAAGCCGGCCTGAGCGCAAGATTGGCGGAAATCCTTCAACGCAAGCTCGCCCTGGTCGGGACCAAAGAGCTGCTCCGCGCCGACGGCAACGACTATCCCCTCGACGATGAAGAAATGGAATGGCAGTTGAACTTTATTAAGGATCTGAGCTAGAAGTTTTTTTTACCCGCAAATTCGTCGTCGCGGATGAGACCATCCGCTCGGGATTTGCTTTAGCGCTTGATCAGGGTGCCGGCGCCGCCTTCGGTAAACAGTTCGATTAAAATCGCATGTTCGACCCGGCCGTCGATGATGACGGCGCCTTCGACGTCGCCCTTAATGGCGCCCAAGCAGGTGTTGACCTTGGGGATCATGCCGCCGTCGATGGTGCCGTCCTTGAGCAGCGCCTTGGCTTTTTTCAACGTCATTTCGGCGATCAGGTCGCCTTTTTTATCAAGCACCCCGACCACGTCGGTCAGCATCATCAACCGCTTGGCGCCGACGGCGTTGGCGATGGCGCCGGCGACGGTGTCGGCGTTGATGTTGAGGGTTTCACCGTCCGGCCCGGTGCCGATCGGCGCGATCACCGGGGTGATGTCCGACTCATCGAAAAGCGCCAGAATATGCGGGTTGATCTCTTTCGGTTCGCCGACCAGGCCTAGGTCCAGAACTTTTTCAATGTTGGAATCCGGATCGCGCTTGGTGCGTTTGGCCTTGTCGCACCGGATCAGGTTGCCGTCCTTGCCGGAAAGCCCGATGGCGAACCCACCGGCGGCGTTGATGGCGGATACGATCTGTTTGTTGATCGATCCCGACAGCACCATTTCGACGACGTTGACGGTCGCCTCGTCGGTTACCCTCAGCCCGTCGATAAATTCGCTTTTGATTTTCAGCCGTTTCAGCATGTCGGCGATCTGCGGCCCGCCGCCGTGGACGATGATCGGGTTGATGCCGATTTGCCGCAACAGCACGATGTCGCGGGCGAATAAATCCGCCAATTTGGGGTCACCCATGGCGTGGCCGCCGTATTTGATGACGAAGGTCTCGCCGGCATACTGCTGCATATACGGCATCGCCTCGGACAACACCGTCGCCTGACCCAGCCAATCGTCACTGGATTTGGGCGGTTTCGCCGGTTTTGCCTTTTTCGCCGGTTTTTTCGATTTTTTCGGTTTCTTGGTCATAACCGGGGGAACCTAACCTATTGTCAGCCAATGGTGAATCTATATTTCACTTTTTTGACTCGGCCATAGCAGCCGGCGCCGCCAGCGCCGTCAGCGCGGCGCGCAGCTCGGCAATGCCGTGGCCTTTGTTTGCCGAGGTGACGATGATTTCCGGGTGCGCCGCCGTGTGCCCGGCGAGGACCTTCAACACGTCCTCCCGGCGGGCTTGCAGTGGCGCCTTCTTGACCTTATCGCCCTTTGTCAGCACCACCTGGTAGACCACCGCCGCCTGATCCAGCAGTTTCATCACCTGGTTGTCGGTAGCCTTGAGCCCGTGCCGCGCATCGATCAACAGACAGACCCGGCGAAGCCCGGCACGGCCCCTGAGGTAGTCCTCGATCAACGTCGTCCATTGGGCGATTTCGGTCTTCGGCGCCCTGGCGTAGCCGTATCCGGGAAGATCGGCCAGCATCAAGCGGCCGCCTAAGTCGAAAAAATTGACTTGGCGCGTGCGTCCCGGCGTGTTCGACGTGCGCGCCAGCGTGTTCCTGCCGGTGAGCGCGTTAATCAGGCTCGATTTACCGACGTTGGAGCGTCCGGCGAAGGCGATTTCCGGAAGCTCGGTGACCGGCACCTGATCCATGTTGGTGGCGCCCAAGACAAAGTCGCACTGCTTGGCGAACAGCAAGCGTCCCAGCTCCAGGGCTTCGGCGGTGTCGTCGTCAATGTTGTCGGTTTCGGGCGTCGTCATTGCAGCCGCCATTCAAGCAACAGGGTTACTTCAGGGCATCTTTCCCGGAAATTCCCATGCGCCGCATGATGACCCATTGCTGGGCCATGGAGAGCACATTGTTTACCGCCCAGTAGATCACCAGACCGGCCGGGAATCGCGCCAGCAGGAAGGTGAACATGATCGGCAGGAACTGAAAAATCTTTGCCTGCATCGGGTCGGTGGGCTGCGGGTTCAGTTTCTGCTGCAGGTACATGGACACACCCATGATCAGCGGCCAAATTCCGATCAACAGGAATTCCGGCGGCGTCCACGGAATCAACCCGAACAGATTAAAGATGGATGTCGGGTCGGCCGCCGACAGGTCCTTGATCCAGCCGAAAAACGGTGCCTGGCGCATTTCGATGTTCACGAACAGGACTTTGTAAAGCGCGAAGAACACCGGAATCTGTATCAGGATCGGCAGGCAGCCGGCGGCGGGATTCACTTTTTCGCGCTTGTACAGCTCCATCATTTCCTGGTTCAGGCGCGTCTTGTCATCGGCGAAACGCTCGCGCAGTTTCGTCATCTGCGGCGTCAGCTTCTTCATCTTGCTCATCGACGTGTAGGACTTGTTGGCCAGCGGGAAAAACACCAGCTTGATCGCCATCGTCAGCAGGATGATCGAAACCCCAAAGTTCATGACGATATTGTTGATGTAGAGAAGGGCATAAAAAATCGGCTTGGTCAGGAAATAGAACCAACCGAAATCAATGGTCAGGTCGAAACGGTCGATGCCTAAAGTTTCGTTATAGGCGTCCATGGTCGTAACTTCCTTGGCGCCGGCGAACAGCCGGTTTTCAGACTGGACGGTCTGGCCGGGCGCGATGGTTACCGCGGCGGACAGGTAATCGGCCTGATACAGGTCGTCGCCATTATCGCGGCGGTAAAGGAAACGCGTATTGACCTGGGCCTTCTGGTCCGGCACCAGGGCCGTCAGCCAGTACTTGTCGGTAATGCCGACCCAGCCGCCCGTGGCGGTATCCTTGACCTGGCCTTGTTCCTTGAGATCGTCGTAATCGATTTCCTTGAGCGTTTCGTTGGCGACCCCCATCATACCTTCATGGATAAGGTAAAAGCCGCTGACCTCCGGCGTGCTCCGGCGCGAAATCAGGCCATAGGGAAATAGGGTGGCGGCGCTGTCGCCGGTGTTCTTCACCGTCTGGGTGATGGTGAACATATATTTATCGTCAATGGCGATGGTGCGGGAAAATTCCAATCCTTTGGCGTTGTTCCAGGTCAACGTCACCGGGGTTTCTTGGGCAAGGGTCTGGCCGTCCGCTTTCCACACCGTATCGGCGGTCGGCACCGTCTGGCCGCCGCCCGGGACCCAGCCGAACTCGGCGAAATAGGCGTCCTCGGCCCCTTTCGGAATCAACAGAACGATTTCGTTGCTGTCCGGTTCCAGCGTTTCGCGGTAATCGGCAAGGGTCAGGTCATCCATCCGCCCGCCGGTGAGCGCAATGGACCCGTGCAGGCGGGGCGTGTTGATCTTGACCCGGTCGCCGTTTTTAAGGAGCGCGCTGCGGGACGATTCCTTCGCCGCCGTCGGCAAGCCCGGGGCGGTGGGAACGGAAATATCTTGTTGGGACGGGCTCGGTTGGTTGCTGGGTGCTTTCGGAATTCCGGGCGTCGCCTGACCCGGCGTCGCCTGGCCCGGTTTCGGCTGCACCTGTTCGGATTGCGCCTGTTCCTCGGGCGGCGCGGGGCGGTTCTTGGAGAAATACAACTCGAACCCGACCAAAATGAGGATCGATAGAACCACCGCCAGGAACATGTTTTTATTGTCGATCATTGTATTAGCCCGGCGCCTTTTCTGTTATGCCCTTTGACCAAGGGGACAGGGTCGGTGCCCGCCTCGCCCCATGGATGACAGCGTGAAATTCTCTTTATCGCCAGCCAGACGCCGGTGATGGGACCATGTTGGCCGATGGCGTCCATGGCATAGGCCGAACAGGTCGGGTGGAATCGGCAGCTGCCCGCCGGCAGCACCGGAAGGAGAATAAGCTGGTACGCCCTGATCAGGCCTTGCAAGACTTTGCCGAAAAACTTCATCATCGTCCCTCTTGAGACCCCTTGGTCCCCGTTATTCTTGGTAGGCATCAAGTTTCCTTAATGCCGTTTGCAAGTCCCCGACCAAGGCCTGGAACCGTCGTTTCAATGTCGCGCGCCGCCCAATCAGGACAAAATCATTACCCCGTCTAGCGTGGCGGGGCATAACCTTTTCCGCTGCCGCCCGGAGACGCCGCCTGGCCCGGTTGCGATCCACCGCGCCGCCGACTTTGCGGCTGACGGTAAATCCGATTCGATATCCGCCCGTTTCGTCCCCGTCATCGCCCCCGTCTTTGCCGATACCGTCCACCGCTTCTCCCGGCCTATGGGCACGGGCTTGAAGAATCAAACCCGGCGCCACCCACTTGTGCCCGGCGCCTTGAACGCGCAGAAACTCGCGACGCTGTTTCAGCCGTAACACGTCGGTGGGCTCGATGTGGATAGGCACGGACAGGCCGGATAACCGCGATCCGTCACGCCGTCACGCAGAAAGGCGTTTCCGCCCCTTGGCGCGGCGAGAGGAAAGAACCCGGCGGCCGCCAACAGTCGACATGCGACTGCGAAATCCATGCCGACGTTTACGGACAAGTTTGCTTGGTTGAAAAGTACGCTTCACGGCTCGTCTCCGACAAATAAGAGCCCGCTGTATACGGTTTTGCACAGGCGATGTCAACGCCGCTTGCAGTCCTCCCGGAGATCAAGGAAACCGGGGCCTTGGGGACTGTTTTTTGGCTTTTGGGAATGCCTTTGGCCGGATCATCAATTTTGGGTCACATTATATTTACCGGCAAGGCACGGGCTAGCGGTTGCCGAACACGGGTGGTTCCCCTTAAAACTGGTTCAGACAACGAATTTCCCCTTTTGCCGGGTCAGGAAAGGATCGCCCTCCCGATGACCGGAGCCGAACAACAGCAAGCTGCAATCGAGCTAAGCAAGCCCTTGTGGGCGCGGATTTTGCCGCTGCTGCTGGTTGCCGCCGCGTTCGCCGCCGTCTTCATTTTCGGGTTGGATGAATACCTTAGTTTCGAGATGCTGAAAGAGCACCGCAAGACGGCGATGGAATGGTATCAGCACAATCATTTCGTTGCCATCGTAAGCATCTTCCTGGTTTATGTGCTGGTGGTGGCGTTGTCGATTCCGGGCGCGGCGTGGCTGTCATTGGCGGCGGGGTTCTTGATGGGAACCGTGGTATCGACCATCGTCGTTGTTTTCGCCGCCACCCTGGGTGCGCTTGGCATCTTTCTCATCGCCCGCTATGCGCTGGCCGATTTTTTCCACGAGAAGGCCGGCGCCACCGGCCGGAAAATGGAAGAGGGCTTCCGGGAAAACGCGCTGTCCTATCTTTTGGTGTTGCGGTTGGTGCCGTTGTTTCCGTTCTGGTTGGTCAATCTGGTGCCGGCACTGATGGGGGTTCCGGCCCGGACCTTCATGATCGGCACGTTCTTTGGTATTATTCCCGGCACCGCCGTTTTCTGTAGCATTGGCAGCGGGCTGGGGGCTGTCTTCGACGGTGGCGAGGTTCCGGATTTGAATATCGTCTTCCAGCCGGAAATTTTCGGGCCGCTGCTCGGGTTGGCGTTGTTGTCTCTTGTTCCGGTCGCTTACAAGAAGCTGAAAAAAGAATAAGCATGGCGGAATCCCTCAAGGTTGATCTCTGTGTCATCGGCGCCGGCTCGGGGGGGCTTTCGGTGGCCGCCGGCGCATCCCAGTTGGGCGCCTCGGTGGTGCTGATCGAAAGGGACAAAATGGGTGGCGATTGCCTCAATTACGGCTGCGTGCCGTCGAAGGCAATGCTGGCCGCTGGTCACGCGGCCGAAGCGGTTCGCCAGGCCGGGAACCAACCCGGGCCTTTCGGGGTTCGGGCCAGGCGCTTGGAAATCGACTCAAACGGTGTCTACGGTCATATCGCCGGCGTCATCGCCGCCATTGAGCCCAACGATTCAGTGGAACGGTTCGAAGGCATGGGTGTCAAGGTGATCAAAGGCGAGGCCCGGCTCACCGGTGCCGCCGAGGTCAGCGTCGGGGAAACAATGATCAGCGCCCGGCGGTTTGTGATCGCCACCGGGTCCGCCCCCTTTGTGCCGCCGATCTTCGGCCTCAAGGAAGTCGAATTTCATACCAATGAGACCATTTTTTCCTTAGGCACCTTGCCGGAACACCTGATCGTTATCGGCGGCGGCCCCATCGGCATTGAGATGGCCCAGGCCCACCGGCATCTGGGCTGCCGGGTGACGGTGCTGGAAATGTTCAACATCTTAGCCCAGGATGACCCGGAATTGGTTGATGTGGTTCGCCGGCAATTAAATGCCGACGGCGTCAACATCATCGAACATGCCAATATCAAGGGCATCGAAAAAACCACAATCGGGATTGACGTTCAATGGACCCCCAGCGATAGCGGCGGTGGCGTCGATGGCGGCGGGGCGGACGAAATTCTTTCCAGTTCCCACATCCTTGTCGCCGCCGGACGGCGCCCCAATGTTGGTGGGCTGGGGTTGGAGGAGGCCGGAGTCCGCTATTCGGAAAAGGGTATCGATGTGGACGCCCGGCTGCGAACGTCCAACAAAAATATATTTGCCATCGGCGATGTCGCCGGTGGCCTGCAATTCACCCATGTTGCCGGATACCATGCCGGTGTGATTATCAAGAACGCGCTGTTCCGGTGGCCGGCCAAGGCCGACACCGGGGCCGTCCCCTGGGTCACCTACACGGCGCCGGAATTGGCCCAGGTCGGTCTCACCGAAGCCCAGGCCAAGGAACAGCACGGCGATGCGATAAAGGTGCTGCGCTGGCCCTATCATGAAAACGACCGCGCGCAGGCGGAAAAACAAACCGACGGCATGGTTAAGGCGGTGGTGACTTTGAGGGGGAAAATTCTCGGCTGCGGCATCGTCGGCGCGCACGCCGGTGAGATGATACAAACCTGGGTGTTGGCGAAAAGCAAAAATCTCAAGATCGGCGACATCGCCCAGATGATTGCGCCTTATCCGACCTTTGGCGAAGTCTCCAAACGCGCCGCCGGCAGTTTTTACACGGCGTCGCTGTTTTCCGAACGGACCCGCAAAATCGTCAGGTTCCTTAGCCGTTTCGGCTGATGGCCACGGTTGGTCGCGGCAGCGATCCTTGCTATAAAGTTAAAATCATGCCCGAGACACAGCCGCACCGGCCCGGATTCCTCAAAGGTTTATCGTTCAGGCTGCTGTTGCTAACGGTCTTTTTCGTCATGATCGCCGAATTTCTGATCTGGGCGCCGTCCGTATCGCGCTTCCGCAAGGTCTATTTCGAGGAAAACGTCACCCGCGCGCATCTGTCGATGCTGGCGGTAGAAATCATGCCGGGGGAGAAAATCGAAAAACCCCTGGAAGAGGCGCTGCTGTTTCATACCGCGGCCTATGGCATCGTCGTCAACAGTCCGGACCGGCGGATGTTGATGGTATCGAAAGAGATGCCGCCCCAGGTGGACATGACCATCGACATCACCAAAGGCTCGTTCATGAACTGGATCAAGGAGGCCTTTTCAACCCTGGCCCAGGATGAAAACCGGATTCTCCGCATTATCGGCAAATCGTCAAAGGACCCCAAGGTCTTGGTCGAGGTGCTGATCGACGAAGCCCCCATGCGCGACGCCATGTGGGAGTATTCCCAGCGAATCTTGAACCTTTCGATCGTCATCTCGCTTTTTACCGCCGGTCTGGTTTTCTTCTCCCTGCAATGGCTGATGGTTCGGCCCATGCGCCGCATTACCAAAAGCATGGCGCTGTTCCGCGACGCGCCGGAGGACGTCACCCGGATGATCGTTCCCAGCCAGCGTCCCGACGAAGTCGGTTTCGCCGAACGTGAATTGGCGGTGATGCAGGGCGAACTCAGGGCGGCGCTTCAGCAGAAGACCCGTCTGGCCGCCCTCGGTACCGCCGTCGCCAAGGTCAATCACGACCTCCGCAACAGCCTGGCGACCGCGGTGCTGGCGTCGGACCGGCTCGCCAATATCGACGACCCGGAAGTCAAGGAAGTGATGCCGCGGCTGATGAAGGCCATCGACAAGGCCATCAATCTGTGCAGCGAGACCCTTAATTTCGTCAGCGATGCCGACATTCAACCCGACCTCAGCCGTTTCTCGCTTAAGGATCTGGTCGATGAGGCCAGTTCCACGGTGGCCTCTCATGCAATGCAGGAGGGGTCTCTTGAATGGGAAAACGCCGTGCCCGACGGAATCGAGATCGAAGCCGATCGCGAACTCCTGTTCAGGGTGTTGACCAACCTCGGCCAGAATTCCATTGAGGCCAGCGCCGAACATATCCGCCTAAGCGCCGAGGCTGACGATGATTGGATTGTGATCGATGTCGCCGACGACGGCCCCGGCCTGCCCGCCGAGGCCAAGGAGAAGCTGTTTCAGCCGTTCGCCGGATCGGCGCGTGACGGCGGCACCGGATTGGGGTTGGTGATTGTCCACGATATCGCCAAGGCGCACGGCGGTGATGTGGAATTGCTCGATCAGGAAAATGCCGACAAGGGCGCCACGTTCCGGATCAAGCTTCCGGCGCGGCGCGAGGCTTAAACAGTTCCCCCCGGCTAGAGTCTTTCTGGTTGATATTGAACCACTCTGATGGCAGGCGGCGAGTCGGCCCGTTAGGCGCGTCGTGCAGCGCGATGTGGGACATCGGGCAAACGGCGCAACGCGGCGGACGGCCGCCACATGCCACCCCTTTGGGGCCGGGGCATTTGGGCTTGGCGGGCGTCGCGCTTATTGACCGTAGCACCGCTACGCTCTGCAAAGCGCTCCTACTCCAAGCCCAAATGCCCTCGGTCAGATTGGATCAATATCAACCAGAAAGACTCTAATCCCCAAGCGCAACGCCTTCACGGCGTTTGTCGGAACTGCCCTCCAGGCCGCCCGGCGTGGCGACGATGCCATTGAGGCCGCTGTATAGGCGGCGCAGCTTCACCGTGTGGCCCATTTTCTCCAATGCCGGCTTGAGCGTGGCGAGCGCCGATCCTTCTTCTAAATCCAACGGCCCGTTGCGGTCGACGAAGTTGGGATAATCGAGGGCTTCCCGGATGTTCATCTTCCAGTCGAGCACGGCGATCAGGGCCTTGGCGACGTAGCCGATAATGCGGGACCCCCCTGGCGAGCCGACGGCCATGACCACCCGTCCCTGGCCGTCGAAGACGATGACCGGCGACATCGACGAACGCGGACGTTTGCCGGCCTCGGCCCGGTTGGCGACGGGGCCGCCCCCGGGGCCATTGCCGGCGTTGGGCTTGAAGGAAAAATCGGTCAATTGATTGTTGAGCAGGAAGCCGCGCGTCATCAGCCGGGAACCGAAGGCACGCTCAATGCTGGCGGTCATGGAAACGGCGTTGCCGTCGGCATCGATAATGCTCATGTGGGTGGTCGAGAATCCTTCGTTGTCATCCGACACGCCCCGCGGCAACAGGGCGCTGGGGCCGGGCATGCCGGGTTGGCGTTTGCCTTTGGCTTTGAAGGGGGAAATTTCCGCTGCCCTTAGCTCCAAGTATCCCGGGTCCAGCAAACCGTTGGCGGGGACCGGGATGAAATCCGGGTCGCCGATATAGATATTGCGGTCGGCGAAGGCCAGGCCGCTGGCTTCGCTGACCAAATGCAGCGCCAGCGCCGAACCGGGCTTGATTTTGGACAGATCAAATCTGGTGAGCAGGCCTAAAATCTGCAACGTCGTGATGCCGCCCGACGACGGCGGTCCCATGCCGCAGATCAGCCATTGGCGATAGGGGGCGCACACCGGCGGGCGCTTTTTCGCTTGATAGGATTCGATGTCGGCGGTCTTCATGGCGGTGGGATTGCGCGGAGCGCGGGAAACCGCGCGGGCAATGGCGGCGGCGATGTCGCCGGAATAAAATGCTCCGGCGCCGTTTTCGGCGACGCGCTCAAGGGTATCGGCGAGGTCGCGGTTTTTGAGCACGGTACCGGCCTTTTTGGGCGAGCCGTCGTTTTCGAAGAAATAAGACCCGGCAACGGGGCTTTGCTTGAGCCACTTGGCCGTCGCGATTTGCCCGGCCAGGCGTTCGGAAATGGGAAATCCCTTTTTCGCCAGCTTAATGGCGGGCTGGAACAGGTCGCGCCAGGGGAGGCGGCCGTGTTCCTGGTGGGCCAGTTCCAGCATCCGGAGCAGTCCGGGCACGCCGACGCCGAGGCCGCCCATGGACGCCTTGTTCCATTTTCGGGGTTTTCCGGCGCCATCCAGAAACATGTACGGGGTTGCCGATTTCGGCGCCTCCTCCCGGCCGTCATAGGTATCGATGGCGCCGGTCTTGGCGGCGTAATGGACCATGAAGGCGCCGCCGCCGATGCCCGACGATTGCGGTTCCACCAGGCTCAATACCATTTCGGCGGCGATGGCGGCGTCGATGGCGCTGCCGCCCTTGCGAAGCACATCCCGTCCGGCTTCGGCGGCCAGCGGGTGGCCGGCAACAATCATATGCTTTTTCGCCTTGCCGGTTTCAGGTTCTGTGGGGGCGGTGGTGAAAAAGCCTTCGCCCTCGTGCTGGCAGGCGCCCAGCGCCAACACCCCGGCGAGGACCATGATCGTAGCTCGGGGATTTCGCATGATCAGAAGTACTCCGGAAAGGTTTTGGTTAAACTGGCCCGGATTCGATCGGCCACCGGGGTTTCCATATTGGGTTTATGGAAGTCCAGCCCGGTCACGCGTTCGTAGAGATCGACGTATTTAGCGGAAAACGCCATCAATGTTGGCGCCGGGATTTCCGGGATCGGGTCCTTATAGGGATCGCAGACGCCCCTGATCCAAAGCCTGAGAAACTCTTTATCCAGGCTTTCCGGCTCTTCGCCGGCGGCCATGCGCTGGGCGTAGCTATCCGCGATCCAATAGCGCGACGAATCGGGGGTATGGATTTCATCGGCAAGCGTGATCCGGCCGCCCTTATCAAGCCCGAATTCATACTTGGTATCGACCAGGATCAGGCCGTTGTCGTCGGCGATCTCGCGCCCGCAGGCGAATATAGCGAGGCTGAGTTCCGCCAGTTGATCCCATTGATCCTGGCTTAAAAGTTTCTGTTCGACGATTTCCTCGGCCGTGATCGGGGCATCGTGTTCGCCTTGAACGGCCTTGGTGGTGGGGGTCAGGATGGTGCCCGGCAGTTTCTGGTTCTTGACCAGGCCGTCGGGGAACTGATGGCCGTAGAGTACCCTCTCGCCACGTTCATACATCGGCCAGATGCTGGTTTCCGTCGACCCGGTCATGTAGTCGCGGACCACCATTTCGACGGGCAGCATATCCAGCCGCTGGCCGACGACGATGTTGGGGTCGGGCGCTTCGATGACGTGGTTGGGGCAAATGTCCGCGGTCTTGTCGAACCAGAACATGGCGGTCTGGTTCAGCACCTGGCCTTTATAAGGCACCGCCGTCAACACATGGTCGAAGGCCGATTGGCGGTCGGTGGCGATCATTACCCGGCGTCCGTCGGGCAGGTCATAGGATTCCCGGACCTTACCGGTTTGGTGGCCGGGCAGTTCCGGGAATAAGGCCTCGGTCAGGCAGTTGTCGAGGATCAGTTGCATTTCAGGGTCGGTATCTGTCATGGATATGGTCTGGCTCGGTTGTTTGGTATAAATAGGAGCGCGAGTATAGAACACGCCCTCCTTGATATCAGCCCATAAAACGGGCGTGAAAAAGTCGTCTGATCTGCTATCCTCGCGGCCATTCCCGGAGGAGTGCAATGAGCGACGATACAAACGCCACTCGGCGGATTTCCGTAACTGACATCAAGGCGCGCAAGGGCGGCCGCCCGTTGGCATGCCTGACCGCGTACTCGAAACCGATGGCGCAATGGCTGGACCCGCATATGGACCTGTTGTTGGTGGGGGATTCCCTGGCCATGGTCATTTACGGATTGGAAACGACGCGCGGCGTATCGCTCGACGCCATGATCAACCACGGCGCCGCGGTGATCCGGGGCTCGGAACGCGCCTGCGTCATCGTCGACCTGCCCCACGGAACCTATGAGGAAAGCCCGGAACTGGCGCTGGCTTCATCGAAGCGGGTGATGGCGGAAACCGGCGCCCAGGGCATCAAGCTGGAAGGCGGTGTCGAAATGGCCGAGACCATCCGGCTGTTGACGGAAAACAACATTCCGGTGTTGGGCCACATCGGGTTGCTGCCGCAAAAGGCCGAAAGCCGGGGCGGTTTTAAAATCCAGGGCAAGGACGACGAAGGCTGGAAGCAGGTCTTCGAAGACGCCGAGGCCGTCGATGAAGCCGGCGCCTTTGCCATCGTCATCGAAGGCACCGTCGAGGCACTGGCCCGTGAAATCACCGAATCCGTTACCGTGCCGACCATCGGCATCGGCGCGTCGCTGGCCTGTGATGGGCAGATTCTGGTCACCGAGGATACGCTCGGCCTGTTTTCCGACTTCACCCCGAAATTCGTCAAACGCTATGCCGAACTGGGTGGCGTCGTCGAGGCCGCCGCCAAGGCCTACGCCGAAGACGTCCACGAGAGGCGTTTCCCGGAACTGGTTCATTGCTTCGGCGTGCCCAAGGACAAGGGCAACTAGCCGACACCCATGATCGAAAAGGTCACGACAATTCCGGAATTGCGCGCCGCCCTGAAAGCGTGGCGTCAACAGGGCGAAACCATTGGCCTGGTGCCGACCATGGGGGCGCTGCACGAAGGCCATCTGTCCCTGGTCCGCCATTCCCGCGCCAAGACGATGCGCACCTGCGTCACCCTGTTCGTCAATCCGAAGCAGTTCGGGCCTGCTGAGGATCTGGACAGCTATCCCCGCGATGAGGCCGATGACATGGCGAAACTGGATGCGGTCGGCGCCGACCTTCTGTTTCAGCCGGGACCGGAAGAAGTCTACCCCGCAGGCTTCGCCACCTCGGTTCACGTCGGCGGGCTCGGCGATATCCTGGAAGGCGAATACCGTCCCGGCTTTTTTACCGGCGTCGCGACGGTGGTGACGAAGCTTTTGGTGCAGGCCCTGCCCGATATCGCCGTGTTCGGTGAAAAGGACTATCAACAGTCGTTGGTGATCCGGCGGCTAACCAGAGACCTGGATATTCCGGTCCGCATCGAAGCGGTCCCCATCGTCCGTGAAGATGACGGGCTGGCGTTATCGTCGCGCAATGCCTACCTGAACGGTTCTGATCGCCAAATCGCGCCGGTCCTGTTCGGCACGCTTTCCCAAGTCGCCGAAAACGTCGGCCGTGGCGCCGATGTGGAGGAACAAGCGCAATGGGGGTTTGATCAGCTTCTCCGCGCCGGGTTCGCCAGCGTCGATTACCTCAGCGTCCGTGATGCGGAAACCTTGGATGCGGTTTCCGACGCGTCGCGCCCCGCCCGCGTGCTGGCCGCCGCTACCTTGGGCACGACCCGGCTGATCGACAACGTTTCGGTCTAGGCGGGGGCGATTTAGGGACGATCCGGTATAAGTCATGGAAGGATATCTGGGGCTGTTCCTGAGCGCGTTGCTGGCCGCCATCGGTAAGGCCGGGCGCTACGCCGTGGTTATTCTGGCGGCACAAGGCTTACTGTAGGCGTCTATTTGTGCGAAAATAGTGTCATCGCCAAAAACGGTAATAAGTAACCGGCCAAAAGGAGACGCCTTATGAGCATGGATGACCTTGACGCCGAAATCTCATATTTGATGAACCAACTGGAAGGCGAGCCCGGCGACAGCCACGCGCTTTTTTTCCGCCTGCATCAGATTCTGGAAACCTTCCGGGCCGAGGGCATGCCGGTGCCGGAAAACCTGTTGAAAATGGAACAAGCCCTGGACGCCCAGTTCAGGAAAGACGCCGACGGGTCAGGGGGCTGACCCTGGATCAATGACGGGTCAGGGGGCTGACCCTGGATCAATGACGGGTCAGGGGGCTGACCCTGGATCAATGACGGCTCCGGCGACTGACCCCTGGATCAATGACAGGCCGGGCTGAGCGCAACTGAAAACCGGCGCCTGTGAAAGGCGCCGGCGAAAAATTTCCAAAATCAAAAACGGCTTAACGCAGGGTGCCTACCGCAGGTAGACGTGGACCTCGTTGGTCTTGGCCGCGGCAAGGGTCTTGGCCGAAACGGCGACCCGTGCCGGTGGCAGGCCCATTTCAATCAACGCCCTGAGGACTTCCTCGGCATGGCGGCGCGCCTTGTTCGAATTCAGCGCCATCTTAGCGGTGCCGCCGGCTGTCGGGGCGACGGCGACCAAATCGAAGACCGCCGACGGGCGGCGCTCCAAGACACGGCTGACGGCGTTATAGAGCGCTTGCTGATACGGCACCTTGGCGCGGTCAAACCGGATCACCACCAAGGGGCGTTTGCCGGCGGTGCTCATGGGGGTAGCCGCGATATTGCCGCTGCGTCCTTGCGTTGCCGAGGCCAAGGCCTTGTTGACCAGGCTGCCGCCGAAAATCTCACCGCTGCGGATGGCGGCGGAAACCAAATTCAAATTGGCGCGTTCGGTGGCGACGTAGTTGGTCTGGCGGCGGACATCGGAGGACACTTCCTTCAACAGGCGCGAGATCAGAACATCGGTGCGGTTGACCTCATCTTCGAGGATCGCCAGTTGACGGTGATCTTCATCGACGGCGCCGGAAACGGCAAACGACGCCCGCGCCGATTCCGACAGGAACGACGACATCGTTGAATTGTTGCTGACCCGGTTGGCCAGCGCATTCATTTCGGTGATGTCGGCGGCGATCCGGTCAAGGTCGGCCTGGGCTGAGTTGAACTGCTGCACCAGGATCGGGTTGCCCGGCGTGGTGCCGACCTGAAGCCGCGCGTTCACGGCGGCGATGGTGCCGTGGTAACGCTGTGAGTTGGCGACGATCTTACCGCGCAGCGACTGAAGCAGGCCGTTATTGGAGGAAATGGATTGTTGCAGTCGCTTCAACTCTTGGCGCAGGTCGATGACCTTCTTGCCGACGTAGGTGCCGGTGGCCTGGCCGGGGGTAACGCCGGCAGGCTGAAAATTGGAGGTGCCGAGAGGCGGCGGGTTCTGGGCGACGATAACGGGCTGGCTACCGGATTGAGCCGGCGCCTGCGTCTTTTGCGCGGACTGGGCCGGGGCCGGTTGATTGCCGGCAGTCGGATTCTCCCCGGTCAGGGAAGGCCACAGTGTATTTTCGGTAAAGGTACAGGCGGAAACAAAAAATATTGCTCCCACCACAAAAAATCGAACGCCTGGAAAAGCCATCACTCGCCTTTGTCTTTGATTCTGAACGGAATCATCCCCACAACAACAATAACTAAATCGAATCATAAAGAAAGACCCCCGTCTCTCTAAAATCATTAACGGCGATCTTACTCAAAGAGGAATCACACCACAAGTTACTATTTTCATACGCTAATTTGACACTAAAAGGAACATTTTCGAGTTCTTGCCACGGGCGTACCCTTAGAGTAGTGTCGCCACCCTTCGAAGCGGCCATTTCGTCAATAAATGACCGTTCGATTCGGGCCCCCGTTTTGTGACGGGGCCAAAGCACCCGTAGCTCAATTGGATAGAGCGTCTGACTACGAATCAGGAGGTTGGGAGTTCGAGTCTTCCCGGGTGCGCCATCTTTTCAATGGATTAGCGTTAATTTGTTAATCCCTTGATTTTTAAAGTGCCCGTATGAGTGCCCGTTCTTCCCGATTATCGCGTTGTCGGACGGCACCATCGAAGAGATTGCGCCTTCATCGGCTTTGGACGTCGTTGAAGACCTAAACGACGGGCTTGTCATCACTCAATACTGGCTCAAGAGAAAACCACATCCAATCGAAGCATTAAGCCCGATCCGACCCCCGCCCCCGGTCGAGTCCGGGTTTCGACGCAAGCGGTTGCCCGTCCGGGTAAGATATAGACACCTGGGAGCCATGAGCGTTCCCATATATATTTAAAAAACATCCAGGTCATTTCCACCAGGTGCCATATGGGACCCAGGCTGAAACTTCCCATAAAATTTTGCAAATTTTTTTCTGTATGATGTCCGCTTTGCCCCCGAAAGAT
>DASCOC010000055.1:0-5273 GCA_036011805.1 Rhodospirillales bacterium | reverse complement strand
TCAGCGCCGCGGACGTGCCGATCATGGCGACAATATCCGGATCATTTTCCAAATCGTGCGTCACCACCGTACAGATCACCTGGGTTTCGTTGCTGAACCCCTTTGCGAACAACGGCCGGATCGGCCGGTCGATCAGGCGCGAGGTTAAAACTTCTTTTTCGGCGGGACGGGCTTCGCGTTTGAAAAAACCGCCGGGGATT
The DNA here is from genome assembly GCA_036011805.1 of Rhodospirillales bacterium. Taxonomy (GTDB): domain Bacteria; phylum Pseudomonadota; class Alphaproteobacteria; order Rhodospirillales; family Casp-alpha2; genus Casp-alpha2. Next base: position 5,073 of record DASCOC010000055.1, on the reverse strand, counting down.
TTACCCGCGGCAAAGGTCTTTTCCTGGTAATGGACCGCCAATGGGAAAAAATCGATTCCCTGGCGCGGCACCTGCTCGCCGACCACGGTGCACAGCACCTTGGTGTCGCCGTACGTCGCCATCACGGCACCATCGGCCTGGCGGGCGATTTTACCGGTCTCCAGGACCAAGGGGCGTCCGCCCCATTCGATCTCTTTCTTAAACTCCTTAAACATCCTCTATCTTCCTTCCTACGGACAAATTTTTCTCTTCATCCAACGTACATACATGCATGGACCCAATGCCCATGCTCAATAAATACCAAGGATCACTGATAATGACTCATAGAGATCGCTTAGGCAGCCCGTCGGGTAGGAGGAAAGCCGCAGGCGATGCGGTGCATCGTCAAGGTTTTTCGACGCCCTCCGACGGACTGCATAAGCGACCGAGACGGCGGTTTCCCAGGGCTTTTGGACGGCGTCGCGCACGGCTTCCGATGCCCCGCATCGCCGCGCCGCGCGCTCCTAGCCAAAAGCCTTGGCAAGCCGTCTCTATAGGTCATTATCAGTGATCCTTGGTATATGGGCCCGTCCCCGTGGACGGAACCCGGTGTCATCGTTACTGTTTTTGAGGGCACTGCCTCTACCGGCGCAGGTTAAGGCGCTTGATCAAGTCCTCGTAACGCTGGACCTGTTTTCTTTTTACATAGTCAAGCAACCTGCGGCGCTGGCCGACCATCATCAGCAAGCCACGGCGGGAATGAAAATCCTTGTTGTGGGATTTCAAGTGTTCGGTGAGGTTGGAAATGCGTTCCGATAGGATCGCAACCTGCACCTCGGGTGAACCAGTGTCGCCTTTCTTCGTCGCGAACTCTTTGATGAGTTCTTGCTTCCGCTCTGCGGTTATCGACATCGTTTACTCCAAATTTAAAAGTTCATCACGCGGAAGGGACGAATTTCCCCTCCTTTTATTTTAGCCAATGCCACCAGTCTGCCCTCAGCCATGGCACAAACGACGTCGCCCTGGCTGATGTTTTTTAAAGGAGACCGATTGGCCACCGGAAGAACCGGGACGGCCTGTCCTCGGCGCAACTTTCGTGCCTCTATTTCCGTCAGGGCCAGGGCCGGGATGTCGTCCAGCACGGTCTCAACGGGAAGCAGCTGCTCCAAGAGCGGCGCACTATGCCCCAGTGATTCTAGTTTATCCAGTGAAATCGCATCTTTTTCTTCAAAAGGGCCGACCGCGATGCGCCGTAACGCCGAAACATACCCCAGCGTTGCCAGCGAGGCGGCAATATCCCGGGCCAAAGAGCGCATATAAGCGCCTTTGCCGGAGACCACCTCAAACGCCGCATGGTCCGCATCGGGCATCTCCAACAACCTTAAATCCTCGATATGGACAATCCTCGATTTCATTTCGGGCGCCTGATCGGACCGGGCCAACTGATACGCCCGTTTGCCATCAACCTTGATCGCCGAAAATACCGGCGGCACCTGTTCGATGTCGCCGATGAAGCGATCGAGGACGGCATTGATTTGTTCTTTTGTCGGCCGGACGTCGCTGGTCCCGGTGACCGTGCCTTCGGCGTCATCGGTGTTGCGGGCCTCACCCCAACGGATGGTAAAGCGGTATTTTTTTGAGCCTTCCATGACGTAGGAAACGGTTTTCGTCGCCTCGCCCAGGGCCAATGGAAGCAGCCCCGTCGCCAGCGGGTCCAGGGTTCCGCCATGCCCGACTTTGGCCGCACCGGTGATCCTGCGCACACGGCCGACGATGCCGTTGGAGCTGATTCCTGATGGTTTATCGATGACGAGCCAGCCGTGGATGGGTTTCCCGCGGCGCTTACGCCCCATTTTTTTTATCCCCCTGATCGACTTCAGGTTCAAGGTCTCGGGAAACGCTGGGATCCTTCAACAGATCATCGATGCGTCCGGCTTCATCGAAGGTGGTATCGGCAACGAAATTAAGGTTGGGCAAACGTCTTAACTTTACCGCCTTGCCGACTTTGCGGCGAACAAACGGCGCCGCCCGGTTAAGGGCATCAATCACATCGGTGCCCTGGCCGCCGCCCAGCGGCACAACGAAAGCCGTGGCATTGCGAAGATCGGGGCTGATGCGGACCTCGGTGACGGTGATCGCGGTGCCGCCCAGGCCGGGATCCCGGATTTCGCCACGTTCAAGTATCCACGCCAAGGCATGGCGAACTTCTTCGCCGACACGAAGCTGGCGTTGGCTGGGGGCCTTGGAATCCCCTTTTTTCATGGTGTCCTCTATTGGCTTGATAGCGGCAAAGCAGGATCAACCGAAAACCAGGGCTACAGTTCCCGGGCGATTTCCTCGGTTTCGAAACATTCGACCATGTCACCAACTTCAAGATCATGGAAGTTGGCAAACCCCATGCCGCATTCGATGCTGTCCTTGACTTCCTTGGCGTCGTCCTTGAATCGCTTTAATTGGCTCAGTTCGCCCTCATGAATGACAATTTCATCGCGCACCAGCCGTACCTTGGCGCCTCGGCGGACCACGCCCTCGGTAACCATACAGCCGGCGATCTTGCCGACCTTGGAAATGTTGAAGACCTCGCGGATTTCGGCATAGCCCAGGAGATTTTCCTTGATCGTCGGGGCCAACATCCCGGAAAGGGTTTTCTTCAGATCGTCGAGAAGGTCGTAGATGATAGAATAATAACGAATTTCCACGTTGCCCTGGCGCGCCATTTCGCGGGCCTGGGGATTGGCGCGGACGTTGACGCCGACGACCACGGCGCCAGATGCATTGGCAAGGGTCACGTCGGATTCGTTGATGCCGCCGACACCGGAATGCAGAACATGGGCCTTAACCTCTTCGGTCGCCATGCCTTCCAGGGCCCCGATAATCGCTTCCACCGAACCTTGCACGTCGGCCTTGATAACCACCGGCAGCATTTGAAGATCGCTGCCTTCCTTGATCTTTTCGAACATTTGTTCGAGGGTCCCGCGGGCGCCGGCGACGGCTTTTTCATCACGAATGCGGCGCTGACGGAAATCGACGACTTCCCTTGCTCTTGCTTCGCTTTCGACAACCGCGACTTCTTCGCCGGCGTTGGGGGTGCCGTTTAGGCCCAAGACTTCCACCGGCATGGAAGGCCCGGCTTCATCCAGGTTTTCGCCATGGGCATCGATGAGAGCCCGGACGCGTCCCCATTCATCGCCGGCGACGAAGATATCGCCGACCCTAAGGGTGCCGCGCTGAACCAGGACCGTCGCCACGGAACCACGGCCTTGTTCCATCTTGGCCTCGACCACAACCCCTTCCGCCGAACGGTCGGGGTTGGCCTTAAGGTCCATCAGTTCCGCCTGCAACAGGATGGTTTCTTCCAGTTTGTCGAGATTGGTTTTCTCGGTCGCAGAAACCTCGACGGCCAAAACTTCACCACCCATTTCCTCAAGCACCAGATCATGCTGCAAAAGATCGGTGCGGATCCTGGTCGGATTGGCGCCTTCCTTGTCGATCTTGTTAATGGCGACAATGATCGGCACTTCCGCAGCCTTGGCATGGTCAATGGCTTCTATGGTCTGCGGCATGACGCCGTCATCGGCGGCGACGCAAAGCACCACGAGATCGGTGACATTGGCGCCACGGGCCCGCATTTCCGTAAACGCGGCGTGGCCCGGCGTATCGATAAAGGAAATTTTGGCGCCGGATGACAAGGTCACCTGATAGGCGCCGATATGCTGCGTGATGCCGCCCTTTTCATGGGCCGCGACATCGGTTTCACGGATGGCGTCCAGAAGCGACGTTTTGCCGTGATCCACATGCCCCATCACCGTAACCACGGGCGGGCGCGAGACCATGGCCGCATCGTCGTCTTCCTCACCCTTGAGACCCAATTCCACATCGGATTCGGAAACCCGCTTCAAATTGTGGCCGAATTCCGCAACCACCAGTTCCGCCGTGTCGGCATCAACGGTTTGGGTCATGGTCGCCATCACGCCCATGTTCATCAGCGCCTTGATAACATCAACGGCGCGTTCGGCCATGCGGTTGGCCAGTTCCTGAACGGTGATGGTTTCCGGGATAACGACGTCGCGAATGATTTTCTTGCCCTCGGAAAGGTGCTCTTGCTGCTGCTGCTTTTCCTTCTCCCGGGCGCGCTTGATGGAAGCCAGGGAACGGGTTCTTTCCTCGCTGTCGCCAAGGGCCTCGGCAATGGTCAATTTTCCGGCGCGGCGACGCGGCTCCGTCCTACGCACCGGCGGCGGACGCTGTCCTTCCCGGTTCGGGCCGCGCTTTGCCCGGCCTTTTTTCTCGACCTCGGCTTCCCCACCTTCAATCGCTTCCAGTTTGGCGGCGGCGGCGGATGCCGCGGCTTTAGCCTGTTCCTCGCGCTCCGCTTCCTCGGCCTCGGATATCTTGTCAGGTTCGGCCTCCGGCGTGGCGACCTGATCGTCCGTGGCCGGCGGCGGGACCGCGACCTTTTCTTCCTCCTCGATCAATTTCGCCCCTTCAAGGGCACGGGCGCGGGACGCCTTTTCCTCCTCCGTCAATGTCGGCGCGCCGCTGGCAGGGGCCGCGGGCTCAACTTCTACATCAGGGGCGCGTTTATCTTCTTCCGGAACCTGTTCTTCGGCGACGGGTTCTTCTTCGACGGGAATTTCAGCCATATGGCCGCCGGCATCGGGAGCGAAGGTGCGTTTTTTGCGCACCTCAACGGTGACCATCCTGGAACGGCCATGGGAAAAGTTCTGGCGGACCTGTCCGGTCTCAACCGTTTTTTTCAGCTCCAGCTTACCCGGCCTGGATAGGCCCAGCTTTTTGCCTTCTTTTTGTTTTTCGGTCTCGGCCATTACTTCAACGATCCTTTTCAGGGTGCTTAAAAACCCCGTTCTTATTCTTCCGGCTCAAACTCGGGACCAACCTTACCGGTTGAGTCCACGAAATACCATCAATCGGCCCGCTTCCCGCAACAGGCGTTCGGCCAACCGGCCTTCATTCATCACCACATGGACGGCGTTATCCCGTCCCAAAACCTTTCCCAATTCGGCGGCGGTGAATACATCCACCAATGCCATACCAGATGCCAACGCTTTAATCTTGCCGCGTCCATCATCGGCA